>JBEIVK010000136.1:0-8498 GCA_040373935.1 Alphaproteobacteria bacterium | reverse complement strand
GCGCCGGGAGCGGCGTGCACGACAAACACGCGCCGGGGCCCGCCGGTGGCCTCGCCGCGGACCAGCAGCACGCGAAGATCGGGGGCACCGCTCGCGAGGGAGCGCAGCTGGTGGTTGACGGGCGCCGGCAGTCCGTTTTCGCGGAGCGCGTCGGCGCCCCACGGGCTCGGATCTTCAACGAGAAGCCAGCGGCGGAGGCCAGGAGTCGCGGTGGCCCCCAGCGGGAGGCCGGCCGACGCGGCCGCCGCGCTGCAGGTGGGTTCTGCGGGATCGCGCATGTCGGGGCTCCGCTCCTTACGGGAAACCCGTATCGTGGAGGGTCCCGCTATGTTACTCTCCGCGCCCGCCCCCCGGGTGCCTGCCGTGTCTTGGCCCTCCATCGACGACGTGACCGCCGTCACCGACGGCCCGGCCCGGCCAGCGTCCGCCGGCCCGGGCGAGGCCGAGGCTCCGGCTGCGCCGGCGGCCGGGCCCATGGCCGGGCTGGTGGACGGCCTGGTCGCGGCGATCCTGTCGTCGCCGCTGCGGGCGGCGGCCGTCGTTGGCCTTTGCCTGTTCCCGCTGGTCACCTACATCTTCGTGGACTTGCCTCCCCGCGCGCACATCGTCTTGTCGATGGCGCTGGTCGCGGCGGGGCTGGTGGTGGCCAATCGCTTCCCGCACCTCCGGCTGGTCATCGTCTTTCTGTCGGTGTCGGCGTCGCTCCGCTACGTGTTGTTTCGCGGCACCGAGACGCTCGCCCTGCGCAGCTGGGGGGACACCATCACCTCGTGCCTGCTGTACGCGGCCGAGCTCTACGCCCTGGTGACGCTGATCGCCGGGTACTTCCAGACCGCCATCGTCCGACGCAACCGCCCGGTGCCGCTCGATCTGCCGCCCTCCGAGCTTCCCTCGGTGGACGTCTTCATCCCGACGTACAACGAGCCTCCGGACGTTCTCCTGCCCACCATCCTCGGCGCGCTCGCCATGGACTACCCGAACAAGCGGGTGTGGGTGCTCGACGACGGCCGGCGCGAGGAGATCCGCGCCCTCTGCGCCCGGGTGGGCGCAGGCTACCTGGACCGCCCGGACAACAAAGGCGCCAAGGCCGGCAACGTCAACGCGGCGCTGCCCCGCACCGAGGGTGCGCTCATCGCGTTTTTCGATGCCGACCACGTGCCCGTGCGCGGGTTCTTGTCGCAGACGGTGGGCTTTTTTCTGGAGAACGACCGCCTCGCGCTCGTCCAGACGCCGCACCACTTCTACAACCCGGACCCCTTCGTCCGCAACCTGTACTTGGGGGACCAGGTCCCCCCCGAGCAGCACCTGTTCTACCACGGCATCCAGCTGGGCAACGACTTCTGGAACTCAGCGTTCTTCTGTGGTTCTTGCGCGGTCATCCGGCGCCAGTCCCTCGAGGAAGTCGGCGGCATGTCCCACCAGACGGTCACCGAGGACGCCCACACCGCGCTGCAGATGCACGCGCGGGGCTGGGACAGCCTGTTTCTCGATGTCCCGCTGGCCGCCGGCCTCGCCACCGAGACCTACGCGCAGCACATCGGCCAGCGCATCCGCTGGGCCCGCGGGATGGCGCAGATCCTCCGCACGGACAACCCGCTGCTCAAGCCCGGGCTCTCGCTGGCCCAGCGCCTCAACTACTTCAACGCGGCCACCCACTTCTTCTTCGGGTTGCCACGGCTCGCCTTCGTCATCACGCCGGCGCTGTACCTGCTGTTCGGGCTGCATCCGGTGGACGCGGACGTGAAGGAGGTGCTGGTCTACGCCCTCCCGCACCTCATCCTGGTGAACCTCGGCAGCGTGACGGTGCACCGCAACGTGCGGCACAGCATCTGGCCGGAGGTCTACGAGGTCGCCATCGCGCCGTACACCGCGCTGGTCACCTTTTTGGCGCTCATCGCGCCCAAGCGCGGGAAGTTCAACGTGACGCCGAAGGGCAGCACGGTGGACGCCCACTCCTTCGACCTCGCGCGCGCGTGGCCGCTGGTGGTCGTGTTCGGGATGCTGCTCGCCGGGCTGGCCACGGTGCCCTTCCAGTGGCAGGACCACCCGCTCGACCACTTCACCATCGGCGTGGCGGCGGTCTGGAACATCTACAACCTCATCATCGTCGGCGCGGCCGTGATGTGCGCCTACGAGCGGCCGCAGCGGCGCCGGTTCCACCGCATCGAGCGCAAGCTGCGCGTGCGGGTGCCCGCGGTGGACGGCGGGCCAGACCTGGAGGGCGACAGCCTCGACCTCTCCCAAGGCGGGGTGCGCTTCATCGTCCCGGGGGTGCGTCCGGTGCCGGCCAAAACCCGCGCGGCGCTCACCTCGCCGACGGGCCGGGTGGCCGAGATGGACGCCGCCGTCCTGCAAGCGATCGACCTGGGCGACGGCCGGACGGAGCTGCGCCTGCGCTTCTCGGCGGATGACGCCGCCCAAGACCGCGCGTTGGCCGAGGTCTTGTTCTCGGACTCCGACACCTGGACCCACGACCGCTTCCCCTTCGACGGCTACTGGACCTCTCTCTACGCCGTCCTGCTCAGCATGGTGGCCGCGCTCTTCCGCAAGCCGGAATGGGTGGAGCGCTGGGGCCCCGGCCGCAACGCCACCCGCGAGAGCCTGGTGCCGGGCGCCTTCGACCATCGCTGCACGGCCTGCGGGACGCGCGTGCTGGAGGGCGCCCACACCTGCGAGGCGTGCGGCGCCGTGCTCAACAGCGTCGAAGACAGCTTCGCCCCTCCCGTGCCCTTGCAGCCGCCACAGGCCCGGCGCGGGTTCGGTGCCCTCGTGGCGCCCATCGCCCTCGCCCTGGTCGCGTCGATGCTGGCGGTCGGCTGGCAGCCGGTCGTCAACCTGTTCACCACGTTCATGCCCCGCCAGCGCTGGGAGCAAGTGACCTACCAGACCCGCGTGGGCCAGCTCGCCCAGGGCTGGGAAGAGCTGCACACCCATTTTGACGTGCAACGCCGCGCGGTCACGCTCGGCCGAGAGATGCCCGTCGATTGGTCCAACAAGCTGTGGGGCATCCAGCGCGACTACAAGCTCTACCGCGGCGCCGCCGGCCGGTCGGAGACCGAGGACATCCACGCCGCGCTGTCGCAGGCCGTTCTGGAGATGGCAGACCTCGACAAGCTCTTCCGGGCCCGCGCCGAGGGCGCCGTGGTCGACGCGCGGGTGCGCTCGATCGAGACCCATTTCGCCACCGCCCGAGAGAAGCTGCGGATGCCTTGAGGCATCGGGCAGGGAGAATAGATGGCTTCCGTCGCAATTTTGTCGACCATTCTGCTCCTCCTGCCGCCGGGCAGGGCCCAGGACGCTGCGGGTGCGGCGCCGCAGGCCAACCTGCCGGCCGCCGACGCGCTGGAGGCCGCCGTCCTCCCCGACGGCGTGGCGGCAGCGGCGCGGGACGCGCGGGACACCGGCGGGGCGGGCTTCCGCGTCGTGGAGTTCGGCCGCGACCTCTACATGGAATCGGACGTGATGCTCCAGGGCATCCAGGCCGTGGAGACGCTGACGTTCCCGCGGCCGCAGACGTGGGCCCTCGACGGGGACCCGCTGCTGCGCTTGCGCTTCGACCACAGCGCCGCGGCCGCGGCGGAGCGGAGCCACCTGACGGTGCGCATCAACGGCGCGGCGATCGGCGCGGAGCGCCTCGACGCGGACAACGTCGTGGACGGCGAGCTGGTCGTGCGCATCCCCCGTGGTCTGCTGAAGGACTACAACGAGCTGCGGATGACCGCGGTCCAGCACATCAACGAAGAGTGCGAGGACCCCTTCGACCCGGCACTGTGGACGCGCATCCGCCGGGACTCGACGATCGAATGGGACTACACGGCCCTGCCGGCCCAGGAGACGCTGGAGTCCTTCCCGCTGCCCCTCTTCGACCCACTCGGCTACGGCCCGCTGGAGCTCGCGCTGGTCGCCAGCGGCCCGCTGTCCGAGGCCCAGCTCGACGCCATCGGGCGCGTCGGCTTTGTGATGGGCCGGCACGCAGCCTACCGAAAGGTGCGCATGGTCGAGCCGGTGGCGGAGCTCGGGATGGCGCGCACGGCGGCCCTCATCGTCGGGACGCCCGCCGAGGCGCCCATCGTCACCGCGCTGCTCGGGGACGCGCCCCGTGCGGGCGAGGGGATGGTCGGCCTCGTGCGCAACCCGACGGACCCGACCTTGCCCGTGCTGGTCGTGGCGGGCGGCGACGCCGCGGGGCTGCGCAAGGCCGTGCTCGCCGTCGGCGGCATGGACCGCGCAGACCTCCTCTCCGGGCGGGTGGCCCGCGTGGAGGCCGTGGACAACGCGCCACCGCCCGCGAGCCGCCAAGACCCGCTGCCCGCCCCGCCGCGGTCCGCCTTCACCCTCGAAGACCTGGGCATCGAGGACGTCACGGTGCGCGGCTACTACGCGCCGCCGGTCACCATTCCGCTCCGGCTGGAGGGCGACGCGCACGCGCAAATCGAAGGCGCGCGCATCGGGGTGGACTACAGCTACGCCGCCAACCTCGACACCCGCCTGTCGACGATGGAGGTCCGCGTCGGCGGCATCACGCTGCGCTCGGTCTCCCTGGACGACCCGGCCGGCGAAGAGAAGGCGCGCCTCTGGGTGGACCTGCCCTTCGAGCTGGTGGAGCCGCGGGCGAACATCGAGGTGGTCTTCCACCTGTTCCCCAACGACTTCCAGCCCTGCGTCTATGTGCACGACAAGCAAATCTGGGCGACGGTCTTCGGGAGCACCTCCATCGAGGTGAACCGAGACCACTACGCGATGCTGCCGGACCTCACCCTCCTCCGGCACGACCTCTGGCCGTATGGCAAGGGCCTCGAGGGCTCCGGCGTGGTGGTGATCACCGCCGACAGCCCGGGGCCGGCCGACGCGGCCGCCGCCGCGCAGGTCCTCGCCGAGCTGGGCCGCACGAGCGTCGCACCGAACCCAAGCTTCGAGGTGGTGGTCGGCGCCGCGGGTGCCCTCGCCGCCCACGCCGCCAAGCAGGCGATCGTGCTCGTGGGCGACAGCCGCAACAGCACCTTCGACGCGCTCGCGGCGGCCCAGCAGGTGTCGACCGACGGAGACCTCGAGCGCACCCTCGCCACGGCCGCCGACACCCTGCTCAAGGCGACCGTCGGCACGCCCAACGGCTTCATCGAACAGCTCATCAGCCCGGCCAACCCGGACCGCACGGTGCTGGTGTTGCGCGCCGGTGATGCCCGCACGCTCGCGCCGCTGGCCCGCGCCTTCCAGGATGAGGGCTTGCTGCTCCAGATGGAGGGCAACGCCGCCGTGCTCTCGGACGCCGCCGGGGTGAAAAGCATCGCCGTCGTGGACAAAAAGCAGATCGGCGTCATCCCGCTGCGCTCGCAAGTGCAGACCTTCCTCCGCGGCTCCTGGGGCCTGCTCGGCATCGGCGTCCTCATCGCCGCCGTGCTGCTGGCCTTCGTCGTCCGCGCGTGGGCGGCGCTGCGGGGCGGTCAGGCCTGATGCCCGTCGCGTCGCTGGCCGCCGTCGTCCTGGCCGTGTCGGCCGCCCGGGCCACCCCGGCCGGGGAGCGCGCCCCCGCGCCGCCCGACGCCGCGCCGCGCCCGGCTGCGCTGGTGCGGGTCTGGAAGGGCTATGTCGACGCCTTCGTCACGGCCGACGGCCGCGTGATGGATCCGAAGCGCGACGGCCTGACGACGAGCGAGGGCCAGACCTACTGCCTGGTGCAGGCGGTCTGGGCCGACGACCCAGAGACCTTCGACCGCGTGCACGCCTGGACGCGGACGCACCTGCAGGGCGGTGACCCGTCTGCGCTGCCCGCCTGGGCCTGGGGCCGCCGGCCCGACGGCAGCCTCGGCCCGATCGACCCGCAGCCCGCCTCCGACGCCGACCAGCTCCTCGCCTGGGCGCTGCTGCTCGCGGCCCGCCGCTGGGGCCGTCCGGCCTTGGTCGACGAGGCGCGCGGAGTGCTCGGCCGCATCTGGGCCGAGGAGGTCCGCACGCTCGGGCCGCACCTCGTCCTGCTGCCCGGCCCGTGGGCGGGCACGGCAGATCCAGTGCTGCTCAACCCGAGCTACTTCCTTCCTTTTGCGCTGCGCGACTTCGCCGCCGCGGATCCATCCCACGACTGGGACCGCCTGCGCCGCGACGGCTACACGCTGCTCGAAGGCTGGATGGCCGGCGGCGCCCTGCCCCCCGACTGGGTGAGCGTGGACGCCACCACGGGCGCCCGGGTGGACGACCCTCCCTCCCGCCCTGGCGACCGCGCGCACGGCTACGAGGCGATCCGCCTCCCGTGGGCGCTCGCCGCCGATGCTGCCTGGAACGCCGAGCCACGCGCCGACGCCTTGCTCGCGCCGTGGGCTGTGCTCGCGGCGCGCTGGACGGAGACCGGATTTTTGCCGGCGCGCATGGCCGCCGACGGCACGGGCCTCGAAGACTACGAGGAGCCCGCGATGATGGGCGCGCTCTTGCCGGCCTGGGAGCGGGTGGCCCCCGCCGCCGCCGCCGCCCTCTACCGCACCGAGCTGCGGCCCCGGCGGCAGCGGCCCGGGTGGGCAGGCCCCGACGACTACTACGCGCAGAACTGGATCTGGTTCGGCCTGGCCCTGTGGTCCGGCCTCGCCCGGCCGCTGCCGCAGGTGGGATGATGCTGCGCTCGACCCTGCTCGCCTTCGTCCTCCTCGGCGCGCCTGTGCGGGCGGCGGAGCCCAGCGGCCGCACCGTCCGGGTGGACCCGGGCCCCAACCGCTTCGACTCCCTCTCCCTCGCGGCGCGGCTGCGCGAGGCCGGGCGTCTCGACGAGGCGGTCGCGGTGCTCGCGGTGGCCACCGAGGACCCGGCCGACCGCGACGCCGCCGGGGCCGCGCTGCGCGACGTGCTGCTCGCGCACCCGCCGCGGGCCGCCTGGGCGTCCGCGTACACCGCCGCCTTGGAGACGGAGCCCGTCGGCCGAGACCGCCGCTTGCGGGCGCAGGCGCTGCTCGCCGACGCCCGCCACCCCGACCCGCGGGTGCGCGCACGCGCCGCCGAAGCCCTGGACGGCCTACTCGCCGCGGACAAGGGGGACATCGAGCTTCGCCTCGCGGTGATCGACGCGCAGCTCCGCGCCGGGAGGCCCGCACAGGCCCAGGGCACCGCGAAGGCCGGGGGCACCAACGCCCGCCTCCGCACCGGCCAGGTGCTCGCGCTGGTCGCCCAAGGGCGCGTGGACGACGCCATCGCCTACGATCGCGAGCTGGTCCCCGGGGCCTGCGCGGCCACGCGTGCGCCGGTGCCCTGCGCGATGGGGCTGGTGGACGCCGGGCATCCCGAGGCCGCGCTGATGAGCCTGCGGGGCGCCCTCGGGCGCCGCGACCAACGCGCCGCCGCCGACCGCGCGGCCATCTTCGCCGCGATCGCCCGCATCGAGGAGCTGCGCGGGGAGCGCGCCGCCGCCCTCGCGGCCTGGAAAGACGCGCACCGCCTCGCCCCCGAGGACCCCCTCATCCTCGACGGCACCGCGCTCAGCCTCGTCGCGAGCGGCCAAGCCTGGGCCGCCCGCCAGCTCGTCGGGCCCCCGGAGGCGTGTGGCACGGCCCCGCGCTGCCTCGCCCGCACGGTGGAGGCCGCACGCATCGCCACCAGCGTCGACCCAGACGCCCCCGGCGCCGGGACCGACGCCGCGCTGGAGGCCGCCCGCCGCCTGGACCCGCTGCATCCCACCGTCGCCCGGGCTGTCGCCCACTGGCACATCGCGCGCGGCCGCCCCGCCGAGGCGCTGCAGGCCCTCGCCGCCGTCTGGGAGTCTGCCGCCGCCGACGTGGACGTCATCGCCACCCAGGCCTGGGCGGCCGATGCCGCGCACGAGCCCGGTCGCGCGGTGCAGGCGTGGCGGCGGCACCTCGCCACCGTGCAGCGACCGGCCGACTGGGCGCGCGCGCTGGACCGCATGGCTGCCGTGCACGTCCAACAGGCCGAAGCCGACAAGGCCCGCGGCGCGCTCGGGTCCGCGGTGGACGCCTACCGCGTCGCGGTCGCAGCAGACCCGACGCGCATCGACCGCCTTCAGGGGCTGGGCGGGGCGCTCTGGCAGGCCGGGGATTTGGCCGGGGCCGAGCGCGTGTACCGCCTCGCCTGGGCGCAGCGCCCACAAGACCTCGACTCCACGCGGGGGCTGGTCGCCCTGCTCCGGCTTCTCGGCCAGACGGGCGAGGCGGCGCGCGTGCTCCAGCTCTCCGGCGTGCAGGACGAAGCCCTCGCGGAGCTGGAGGCCGCGCTCGAGGTGGACGCCCTGACGGCCGACGCCCGCGCCTCCCTGGCCGCGGGCCGCACGGGCGAGGCGCTGGCCCGCTATGCCGCGCTCCAAGACATGTACCCCGGGCGCCCCGGCCTGCTGCACGCCCAAGCGGACGCGCTGCTCATCGCGGAGCGCCCCGCCGAGGCCGCCGCCGCCTACGCCCGCGCGGCGGCCCTCTCCCCCGGAGACCCGTGGCTCGTGTTGGGGGAGGCCCGCGCGTGGATCGCCGCCGGGGACCTCCCGCGCGCGCGCGCGCGGCGCGCGGCGGTGC
>JBEIVK010000155.1:0-7917 GCA_040373935.1 Alphaproteobacteria bacterium | reverse complement strand
GGGAGTCGGCGCGGGCGGCGCCGGCAACGGCGGCGGCGCGGTCTGGGTGAGGACGTCCTCCAGCTCCCATTGGACTTCGAGCAGCTCCGCCTTGGCGACTTGCTCGATGTGATCGCGCGCGCGGCGGCCCTCAGGCCCGGTGGCCTGGGCGATGAGCGCGGCCTTGACGTCTTCGGGGTCCTCGGTGGCGCGCCGCAGCGCGCTCCGCAAGCGCGCGACCAGCGCGTCCACCAGGGCGATGTGGTCGCTTTCGGCGGCGTGTTCGTGCTGATTCATGGTGGGGGTCTCCGGTGCGACGGCGTAACATGGTCACGGAACCCACCCCCGGCCAGCCCCATGACCTTCCTCGACCTCCTCCCCGATGCCCCGCGTGAGCGCCTCCTGGCCGCTGCCCGCCCGGTGCGGCTGCGTGAGGGCGAGCTGCTCTTGCGCCGCGGCGAGCGGGGCGGCGACCTGTTCCTCGTCGACGAGGGGCGCTTTGAGGTCGTGGACCGCCGCCAGCAGCCGGAGGTCGTCCTCTCCGTCGTCGGTCCCGGCGCGGTTTTGGGCGAAATGTCCTTTCTGGACGAGAGCCCGCGCAGCGTGGACGTCCGCGCCACCGGCGACGGCGCCGTGCGCCGCTGGGAGCACGCGTCCCTGCGCGCCCTGCTCGAAGCCGAGCCGGAGCTGGCCGCCGCGTTTTACCGGGCGTTGGCCGAGGTCACCGCCGAGCGGCTGCGCGAGCTCAACGTGGGCGCCGCCCGCGGCACGATCGCCCCGCGCGTCGCAGTGGACACCGCCGAAGACACGCTCGCCCGGCGCCTCGCCGCCCGCGTGCTCACGAAGTGGCACGACGCCGACACCGCCTTCCGGCGCAGCCCGGGGTCCTTGGAGGCGAGCGAGGGCGTGCGCGCGGGCTTCGACGTGCTCCTTCAGGAGACCTGCAGTTGGCTCCGCACGATCGGGGACCCGGAGCGCGCCGCCGCCGCTGGCGCCGCCCTCGCGCGCGACCTCCGGCCCTACCTGGTTCGCGCCTCCCTCGCGCAGCTCTCGTTGGACCCGGCCGCCCGCCGTTCGGGAGACCCGCGGCTCGCGGCCCACGCGCTCCTCGGGCAGGCCCAGGGCGAAGGCGAGATGGGCACCATCATCGACACCTGCCTCCTCGCGCTCCCCACCATTCGCGCGCTCCGCCTCCGGACCGACCGCGCCGCCCGGGCCACGCTCGCGGAGGTGCCCGCCGATCGTCCGGCGCGCATTGCCCTGCTCAACGCCGGCGCCGGGGCGCTGCTCGCGCGCCTCATGGCGCCCCTTGGTCGGAGCGGCGCTGTGATCGACGTTCTGGACGGCAGTCGAGAGGTTCTGGCCTTTGTGGACGCCGGGCTCGTGGTGCGGCCTCGGAGCGTCGCCGTGCGGTTGCGCCTCGTGGACTGGGGGCCGCTGGTGCTCGACCGTGCGCCGTTGGGCCTCGAAGACGTGGACCTCTGCGTCATCGACGGCCTGCTCGACTACCTTCCGGATCGCCTCGCCGCTGCGCTGATCTCTCGCGCGGCCCGGGCCCTGGCCCCGGGCGGCCGCCTCGTGCTCACGGGGCTCGCGCCCTCTCCCGATGCGCCGCTGTTCGATCACCTGCTCGACTGGCCGTCGGTGCGCCGCCCGGCCCGAGATCTGCGCGCGCTGGTCGAGGCGATGGGCCTGGCTGGCGCCGTCGTGGCGGGGCGCGACGAGGATCCGGAGCCGGCGGTGGTGGTGACCGGCGTGCGCCGCGCCGCCGCGCCGCCTGTGCCCGCAGTGGGTTAAGCGCGCACGTCGCGCCGGGAACGGCCTGGGCGTCGCCTCCTCCGCGAGGCTTCGCCTCAAGGTCTTGCCGCGGCGGCCGTATTCTCGTACCGTCCTCGCCACGTTGACCGGGAGTCTGTCGATGTTGCTCCGCCCCATCCTCTTCGCCGGCGCGCTTCTCGCTGGCTGCACTGGCGACGAGGCGCCGCCGCCCCCGCCGCCCCAGCCCGAGGTCGCTCCGCCGGCCGCGCCGGAGCCCACCCTCAACCCGGCGGATCTCGGCAACGCCGACTCCGACGGCCTCGTGCCCTCCCCCAAGGAGATGCAGGAGGTCCTCACCCGCGCCGGTCTGGCGGCGCGCCTGGAGTCGATGGTCCAGGATCGCGACATCAAGATGGATGTCGAAAGCCAGGACCAGGTGGCCGTTCGCGTCGGCGTCGTGCTGGCCGATCTCGTGCTCACCCTCAAGACGGCCCCCAAGGAGCGCACGGTCGCGCGCCTCGGCGCGCTGCAGCAGGGCTTGGCCAAGCTGGGCGCCGGTCCGGACATCGATCAGACGATCAACGGCCTCAAGGACGGCATCAACAGCGGCGCCCTCACCGGGGACAAGCTGGTGCACGACATCGACGAGCTCTCGCTCGTGATGGTGCCCGAGCTCAGCTTCGAAGGCAAGGACTGGGTCGTCCCGCTCATCCAGGCGGGCTCCTGGCTTGAGGGCGCGCACCTCGTGTCCGGCGCCATGAAGGCGGAGTCCAAAATCGGCGCCGCGGACCAGCTTCTCAAGCAGCCGCAGGTCGTCGACTTCTTCATCAAGTACGTGGACAAGGTCGGCGCCGAGAAGGCCCCGGACGACGTCGTGAAGAAGCTGAAGGAGACGCTGTCCACGCTGAAGGACGTGGCCGCCAAGCCCACGCTCGGCCAGCCCGAAGT
Organism: Alphaproteobacteria bacterium; assembly: GCA_040373935.1. GTDB lineage: Bacteria > Myxococcota_A > UBA796 > UBA796 > UBA2385 > JBEIVK01. Next base: position 5,232 of record JBEIVK010000155.1, on the reverse strand, counting down.
CGACACCATTCACAGCTCCACTGGCGCTGTGCTCTCGATGCTCTGAGGAGACGCCGCATGTCCCTTCGTCTTCTGCGGTCCGCCGCGCTGGCTGCTGCCACGCTCGTCGCCTCCACGCCCGCCCTGGCCGACACCAAGGCCGCCACCGATGCCCTTCGCAACAAGATCTGGGCCGGCTACAGCGAGGGGTTTGCCGTCCGGCAGGCCAACTCCGCGGAGCTGGGCGCGGGCGAGTACCGCGTCTACCTGGTCACGTTGTACGCCGGGAACACCTACCGCTTCATCTCGGTGGGCGACTCCAACGTGAAGGACATCGACCTCCTCCTCACCGATGCGCAGGGCAAAGAGCTGCAGCGCGACGCGACGGACGCCGCGGAGGCCCAGATCGAGTACACGCCGAGCGAGTCCGCCACCGTCTACGTCGCGGTCTTCGCCTCCTCCCTGACGGAGCCGACGAAGTCGGGCGTGGCGCTCGGCGTCACCTTCCGGTAGGCGGGTGCCCGCCGCGCGGCTTCTGCAGCGGGTCCGGGAGCGCCTCGACGAACGGGGCGCTCCCGCTGCGGCTGAGTCCGTCGAGCTGGCCTGTGACATCGTGCGGCTCGCGCTGCGCGCCCTCGGCTCGGTGCAGGGGCGGGCAGGCGAACTGGACCCGCTCGTTCGGGCCGTGAGCGTCCGGACGGGGCTGCCGCGCGCGGTGGTCGAGCTGGTGGTCGACACGGCCCAGGCCCCAGAGCTGCGCAGCGGCAGCGACGCCCACGCCTTGCGGGCCTTCGGTGGGCGATTCGGCGAGGATGTCGCGGCCGCCCTCCGCGCCGAGGACGCCGAGGACGTCGACCTCGAGGCCTTCGGGCGGCGCCACGGGCCCTCCGAGGCGCTCCTGTTGTTGGACGTGCTTTTTGCGTGCGCCAGCACCGACGGGCAGGTCGAGCCGCGGGAGGTCGGCCGGCTGCAGGAGGCCGCGCGCCAGCTGGGCGTCGACGAGGTGCTGGTCACGGCCCTCCTCCAGAAGCACGACCCACGGCACGCCCGCGGAGAGCGCGGGGTCCCGCTGCGGGGAGAGCGGCTGCTGATCGGGCGCAGCACCGGCGCCGACGTCGTGCTGGCAGACCCGCAAGTGGCGCCGCGGCACGCCGAGCTGGTTCGCGTGGGCGACGGATGGCGCGTCGTGGACCTCGCGAGCGGCCGTCCGACGGTCGTGAACGGCGTGGCGGTCGGCAGCGCGCCCCTCGGCGCCGACACGGTGCTGCGCATCGGCCCGTACACGCTGCGCCGGGTGGACGACGAGATCCGCGTTTTTGGCGAGCGGACCTTCTCCGCGCTGTCGGTGCGTGGTCTCACGCGCCGGATCGGCGGCACGCTGCTGCTCGATGATGTGCGCTTCACCGTCTTCACCGGGGAGGTGGTCGCGCTGGTGGGCCCCTCGGGCTCGGGCAAAACCACGCTCCTCTCCGCCATCAACGGGCTCGCGCCGGCCGACGACGGCGAGGTGCTCTTCGACGGGCGCTCCTTCCACGACCTCCTCGCGGCAGACCGCAGCGTCGTCGGGTCCGTGCCCCAGGACGACCTCGTCCTGCCCGAGCTGTCCGTGGAGGAGAGCCTCTGGTCCTCCGGGCGCCTCCGCTTCCCGCGCGACGTCCGCGACGCCGAGGTGGACCGCGAAGTGGAGCGCGTGCTCGACGAGCTGGACATCCGCCACATCCGAAAGAGCCGCATCGGCGATGCCGTCCGCCGGGGCATCTCCGGCGGTCAGCGCAAGCGGGTCAACCTCGGCCAGGAGTTGATGTCGCGCTCCACGCGCGTCCTGTTCCTCGACGAGCCCACGAGCGGCCTGGACCCGCGCGCCTCCCAGGACATCGTGCGCCTCGTGCGGCAGCTCGCCGACGCCGGGCGCATCGTGTTCCTCGTCACCCACGACCTCAGCCCCGAGATCATCGCGCTGGTGGACCACCTGCTCGTGATGGCGCCGGGCGGGCGGCTCGCCTTTTTCGGACCCCCCGAGGAGGCCTGTCGCCACTTCGGCGTGGCCACGGCAGACGGCGTGTTCTCGCGCTTCGGCGAGCGCCCGCCGGCCGAGTGGGCGGAGCGATACCGGGCCTCGGAGGCTTGGCGCCGCTACGTCATCACCCGCGAGCACTTGCTCGGCCTCGAGGGCGTGGCGCGGCGGCCGGCGGGGGCGTCGGTGCCGCCGCGTCGCTCGGCCCTGCTGCAGCTCCGCACGCTGGTCGCCCGCACGGCCCGCGTGAAGGCCCGGGACCGCACCGGCCTGTTCGTGCTCGCGGCGCAGCCGCCCATCCTCGCCGCGGTCATGCAGGTCGTGTTCCCCGCGCCCACCGCGCCGATGTTGTTCATGTTGTCCCTCTCGTGCATGTGGTTCGGAATGAGCGCCGCCGTGCGCGAGCTCATCGCCGACCGCGTGGTCTGGCACCGCGAGCATCGCATCGGCGTCGGCGTCGGCGCGTATGTGGGCGCGAAGGTGCTGGTGCTGGGCGGCATCGTGGCGGTCCAGGCCGCATTCTTGGCGACCGCAGCCTACTTCGGCGTCGGGATGGCCGAGTACGGGTTTGCGTGGGCCGCCCTCGCTGGAGTGTCCGTCCTCGTCGCCTTCTTGGGCCTCTCGGTCGGTCTGTTCACGTCGGCCATCTGGGGCAGCTCGGAGGCGGCCGTCGGCACATTGCCGCTCCTGCTCATCCCGCAGATCACCTTCTCGGGCATCATGGTGAGCTTGCGTGACATGGGCCCGCTCGCCAAGGGCGTCACGTGGGTCACGTTCCAGCGCTACGCCTTCGACGCCATCCTCAAGACGGGCGACGAGGTCGCCAACTCCACCTACACCAAGGGGGAGTTTGAGGCGCAGGCCGTCGGGGGCACGCTCTGGAAGCTCGGTTTGCGCGAGACGGCGAGCGTGGAGGACGTCGGGCTGTCGCTGCCGGTGCTCGCCGGGGTGATGGGCGGCGCGTCGGCCCTGCTGCTCGCCGCGACGCTCTGGCGGGTGGCCCGCCGCGCGAAGCGCCTGGACTAAGCGGCGGGCGGGGGCGCAGCGGCGGGGCGAGAGGGGGCCCGGGCGGCGCGCAGGACCTCGGCGGAGAGGGCCTCGGTGCGCACCGCGTACACCGTCGACAAGGTGGTTCGGCCCTTGACTTCTTGGGGCGGGAGCTGCTCGATGGCCACGCGCCCGCGCAGCGCCGCGGCGGTGGATTCCGACACGAGGATGCTGGTGCCCAGCCGCTTGTTGAGGGCTTCGAGGCGGGCGGCGAAGTTCACGGTGTCGCCGATGGACGTGTACTCCATGCGGTCTGGGCTTCCGATGTTGCCCGCGACGACGGTCCCCGTGGCGATGCCGACGCCGATCCGCAGCGGCGGCAGGCCGCGCCCCTCGATGCCGAGGCGATGGTTGAGGGCCTCGACCGCCGCGACCATCTCGACGGCCACCGCGGTCGCGCGCAGCTCAGGCTCGTCCTGCTCGAACGGGACGCCGAACTGCGCCATCAAGCCGTCTCCGAGGAACTTGTCGAGGGTGCCGCCGTAGCGGAAGACGATCGACACCATCTCGGTGAAGTACTCGTTGAGCAGCCGCACGACCTCCTCGGGCTCGGCCCCTTCGGCGAGCGGCGTGAAGTTGCGGATGTCGGAGAACAGGATGGTGGCGCGACGGCGCGTGCCGCCGAGGTCCAGCGGCGTGCCGTCGCGGGAGAGGAGCTCGGCCAGCTCGGGCGAGAGGTACTTGGCCAGGCGGGCGCGCTCTTGCTCCAGGCGCGCGCGCTCACGGGACTGGTGCTCGGCCCGGAGGATGAGCCCGCGGGCCACCGCGGCGAAGACCGCGGCCAGGAACGCCGGGAGGACCACGAAAAAGATGCGCATCGCCTCATCGCCCGGGTTGATGGCCTCGACCCCGAAGACGCTGCGGTCGGTGACGATCGTGGTGAGCGGGGCATCTCCGAAGAGCCCGACCGTCGCGGCCAGGACGGCGCCGCCGAACAGCGCGCTGAGCCCCGCGGACCACAAGCACGCCGCCACCCGGAAGCGCAGCCCGGAGAGGAGGTTCCAGGCTGCGATCGTGAGGGGGAAGAACCCGTGGTAGAACTCGAGCACCCCGGAGTGATTGACCGCCGTGATGGCGAAGCTCGCGTGGGAGATGAACAGGTCGACGAAGATCGACCCGTACTTGAGCCCGGGCTGGTACCGGCCCCGCGCGAGGCGCAAGGCGAGGAGCACCACGCCGCTCCATGCCACCAGCGCGATGCCTTGGAGCAGGAAGCCCTGGTTGGCCGCGGCGGTGTTGAGCGGCCACGCCCCGCCGAGCATCGCGAGGCCCAGCGTGGCGTAGCCGAGCCGAATCCACGCGACCCAGCGCTCACCCCGCATCTCTTGCTGCTCGAGGATGGGCTCGAGGTCGTCGGCGGTGCGGAGGCTCATGCCCGGGCGGCCGGCGCGAGCGCGAGGAGCGCCGCCGCCGTGGACCACTCTGCGGAGCGGTACCAAGCGGTGGAGTCGGGGGTGAGGCCGGGCATTCGGTATCCATCTTCGGCTGGCCACCCGCCATCGGGCCCCTGCGCGTCGGCGATGTAACGAATCGCGGCTTCGGCGGGGAGAGGGTCGGTCAGATACGGGCGGAGCCCGATGAGCCGGGCTGCGGTGTCGCCGGGGCTGCCCCACGAGCCGTCGGGAGCCTGCGCGGCGCAGAGCGCGGCGGCGCGCGCGGCTGCAGCGGCCTGCAGCTCGGCGTGCGCGGGCAAGGCCGCGGCGAGCTGGAGGTGCACGCGGTCCTCCCAGGACGGACGGTAGAAGCGGGTGGGCGTCGGGCCCGCGCCGCGCAGGGTCGCGGCGGCGGCGTCCGCGCACCGGCGGAGGATGTCGGGCGCGGCGTCGGGCGCGGCCCGCGCGAGCCCGAGCGCGAGGGTGGCCCGCGCCGTCGCGCAGTCGTTGGGGCCCCAGGCCCAGTCCTCTCCCGCCGGCACCGTGGAGCCCGAAGGGCCGGCGGCGAACCAGGTGGGTGGGAGGCCCCCGTCCGCGGTGCTCGCGCGCAGCGGACCGAGCCACGCGGCGCGGATGTCGGCGGAGAGGCCGCCGTGGGCAGCGTGGAGCCGCAGCGCCGCCCCGAGAGAGTCGGCGTCGGGCGGGATGCCACGCCAGGCCCCGTACCAACGCAGCCCCACCCCCACCGGAACCGACGCGAACAGCGCCTCCACCGCGGGGCCGACGGCCTCGCCGGCCTCGCCGAGCGCCTCCAGCACG
>JBEIVK010000491.1:0-3532 GCA_040373935.1 Alphaproteobacteria bacterium | reverse complement strand
CGGCGGAGCGTCTCGACGGCCCCACCACGGCGGCGGTGGTCGCGGCGCCCGGCCTCATCGGCGTGGCGCTGCTCGGCATGGTGCCGCTCGGGCGCCGCTGGGGCCAGGGGGGCGACGTCGCCGCGATCACCGCCGCGCTGGCGACCCCGGCGTTCTTTTACCCGCTCTACGCGGCGTGGCAGGCCGGCTTGGGGGACCCGGTCATCGGCCTGTTGCCGCTCCTGTTGGCCGCGGTGGCCTTGCTCGGTGCGCGGGCCGTGGTCGTGGTGCACGGGGGTGGCCGCGACAGCGGAACGCTCGCGCTGTTCGTCGCCGTCGTGCTCGCCGGCGTGACGACCGCCCTGCCGCTGCAGCTCCGCGACCAGTGGCTCACCGTGGCGCTTGCGCTGGAGGCCGCGGCCCTGGTGCTCCTCGTCGAGCGCATCACGCACCCGCTGTTGCGCGTGCTGGCGCTGGGGCTCGGCCTCGCGGTGGCGGTGCGGCTGTGCCTCAACCCGGCGGCGCTCGCGTATGGCACGGCCGGCGGCGTTCCCATCCTCAACTGGACCCTCTACACCTGGGGTTTGCCGGCGGTCGCCCTCGCGTTCGCGGCCCTGCGCGCCGGGCGGCCGGGCGCGGCGGGGCCGGCGTGGTGGGCGCGCGCGGCGTCGCCGGCCTTCGGTGGGATGGCGGTCGCGGTCGGCTTCGCGCTCGTGAACGTGCAGGTGAGCCACGCCTTCCAAGACGCCGGGCCGCTGGAGCTCGGCGGGCACGGGCTGCTGCAGGGGATGGTCCGCAGCATCGCGTGGGCGGCCTACGGCCTCGCGCTGCTCATTGGGGGCCTGCTGCGCGGGGGCTCCCGGTGGGTGCGCCTGGTCGGGTTCGGCATGCTGCTCCTCGGCGCCGGCAAGGTGTTCGTCGTGGATTTGTGGAGCCTCTCCGGCTTCGTGCGGGTGGGCAGCGTCCTCGGCCTCGGCGTTCTGCTGCTCGTGGCCGCCTTTCTGTTTGAACGCCTCGTCCTCCGGGAGCGTCGCCCCTGATGTCCATCCTGCTCCTCGCCACCGGCCTCCTCGGTGCCGCCGCCCAGGCGGCGTCGCCGGCGGACTTTCCCTTCGCCACGCCCCTTCCGATGGAGGCCTGTCCGGGCGGGGAGGGCCGGGTCTGTCGCTTCGTGGTGCCGGCCTTGGCGCGCAGCCCGGCAGATCCCGCGGACGCCTCGGACCACCTCGTCGTGGACGCCGCGGGCGCCGCGGTGCCGGCTGCTTTTGCCCGCGGCTTGCCCGCTCCCGACGAGGAGTCCGTCTGGGCCCGCCTCTCGTCCGAAGCCCATCGCTACGTCGTGGACGCGGAGCCGCGGCCTCTCGAGGCCTTTCGGGTTGACCTGAACGGCGCCGGCCTGAGCGCGGCCACCGTGACGGTCTACGGCCCGGACGGCGCCGTGGTCGGCGGCCCGACGCTGCTTTGGAAGGCGGACTTTGGCGCGCAGGAGCGGGTCTTCGTTCGCCCGTCCGCGGGTCCGTGGGAGATCGCCCTGGACTGGCACACCCCGCCGCCGCGCGTGTCCCCCGACTTCACGGGGGAGCGCGGGCATTTCCTCGGTGCGGCCGCGGCGATGGTCCCCGCCACCGTAAGCGGTCCGGTGCTCGAAGAGGATGGATGGGCCCGCCTCACGGTGGACCTCCCGTCGCCGCTGCCGGCGCGGAGCCTGCACCTCGACGTCGTGGGGGAGGTGTTGGACCGCGCGGTCGTGGTGCGCACGACGGCCCGCGCGCCGGGCGAGTTTCTCTCCGAGGAGGCCCGCATCCGGCGGGTGCGCGTGGGCGGCGCGTCCCTGGAGCAGACCGCCATCGCGCTGCCCGAGGGGCTGGCCGCGGGGCGGTTCTTCGTCTACATCGACTGCCGCGGCGGCGCTCCCCTCGAGGTCCGCGGCGCCACCGCCGAGCTGCCCGGCCTCCACCTGCTGGTGAAAAGCCCGCCCCCGGGTCCGCTCACGCTGCTCTCCGGCGCGCCTCCCGATGCCGCACCGCCGGGCGATTTGCAGGCGGCCCTCGCCGAGCTCACGCGCATGGCAGCGCCGCCCGTCGCGTTGCCGGCGCCCGCCCCCAACCCCGACTACGTTCCCCCGGAGATCCAGAGCGCCGTGGCGCTGCCGGGCGCCGCCCTCGATGGGGTTCCCTTCACGGTGCAGGCTGTCGTGCGCGCCGAGGGCGGGGGCGGCCTCGTGCGCATCCCCGTGCCGCGCGAGCTGCGGGCGCGGGCGCGGGCAGACCTTGCAGACCTTCGCTTGCGGACGCCGAGCCTCCAACAGGTGCCGTACCTGCTGCGCCGCACGGGCGCCGTGGACCGCCGCGCCGCGGACGCCGTGGAGCGGCGGGAGGACGGGTCCCGCTCCCTGCTGACGGTCGCCGTCCCGACCCCCAGCCTCGCCGTGTCTCGCGTCGAGCTGGAGACGAAGGCATCCGTGTTCTCGCGCCGCGTCACGCTCTCGCGTCCGGTCGGGGCCAGCTTGGAGCCGCTTCGCAGCTTCGAGTGGGTGGGGAGTGAGCGCCCCGGCCGCCTCGTGCTGGACCTGGATCGCGTGGTCGGCGACACGCTCGTCATCGAGATCGACAACGGCGACGACGCGCCGCTCCCGGTGGACGCCGTCCTGCTGGGCTGGGACGAAGTGGAGCTCGTCGCCCACGTCCCCGCGGAGGGCGTGGTCCTGCTCGCTGGCGCTCCGCGCTTGGACCCGCCGGACTACGATCTCGCCCTGCTGGGGGACGACCTCAACCGCCGCGCCTTGCAGGTGGCCGGGCTGGGCCCGGTCGAGGAGATCGCCCCTCCCGCCCCGGCCCCGTTGGACCGCGCGCTGGTGTTGTCGGGGGTGGCGCTGCTCGTCGCGGGCCTTGGCTACCTGACCCTCCGTCTGCTGCGGGGCCTGCCGGCCGCGCCCGAGGGCGGGGACGCCGCGCCGAGCGCCCCGTGAACGCTCCGGGGCGGGCCGTCAGCGGGTTGGAGCGCGCCTGGCTGGCGGCCGACCGCATCGCGCCGCCGTTCGTGAACCAGCTCCTCCTCGATGCTTCGCCCGGGGCCGAGCTGCCCACCGCGGGGGCGCTGGAGGCCGCCCTCGCGGGCCTCGTCCAGGCGTGCCCGGCGGTGGGCGCCCGCCTGCACGGCGCCCTCGGTGGCCTTCGCTGGGCGCCGGGCGGCGCGCCGCCGGTGGTGGTCGAGGCCGACGGTAGCGGCTGGGATGGGCAGGGCAGCCCCGGCGCGCCGTCCGCCCTCGCCGCGCCCCTGGACCCGGCCCGCGGCCCGCTGGTGTCCGTGCTGCGCCTGACCGGTCCCCGGCCGCGCCTCGTGGTGCGGAGCCACCACGCCGCCTTCGACGGCGGGGGCGCGACCCTGGTCGCGGATGTGCTCTTCGCGCTGCTGCGCGGCGAAGCGGTGGAGCCCGTGCCCTTCGGGCCGCCCACCGACGCGGCGCTGGCCGCGGGCGTGCGCCCGGAGGCCGATCCGGCGCCCGCCGCCCCGGCGCCCACGGGGCCCAGCACCGGGCCGGGCGGGGGCAGCG
>JBEIVK010000404.1:0-4155 GCA_040373935.1 Alphaproteobacteria bacterium | reverse complement strand
GCCGTCGCGACAGCCCCCTCCGCGTCGCGCAGCCGCAGCCGCAGGCCGCGCGGCAGGGCGTGACCGGCCTCCAGCCAGCGGCGCCGGGCCCCGCCCAACAGCCCGGGCCCCACCCGGAAAAGCCGATCCGATGCCGCCCCCCACCGCGCGCGCCGCCGCTCCAGCAGGACCGCGCCGGCCTGACGCAGCCGGGCGTTGGCGGCGTCCAAGCGCGCCCACCCCTCCCGCACGCGGGCCCGCGGGTCTCGCAAGTGAAGGCCGGCGAGGCGCGCCCGACGGGCGGCGATCGCGGCCTGGAGCCGGCCGGCGAGGCGCTCTTCGAGCTGGTCGAGGTGGTAGCTCAGCTGGTCCCGATCGGGCGCGACCAGCTCCGCGGCGTGCGACGGCGTTGCGGCGCGCACGTCCGCCACGAGATCGCTGATCGACACGTCGGTCTCGTGGCCGACCGCGCTGATCACCGGGAGCGGGCACGCGGCGATGGCGCGGGCCAGCGCCTCGTCGTTGAAGGCGGCGAGGTCCTCCGCGCTCCCGCCGCCGCGGCCGACGATCAGCACATCCACACGCCCGTGGGCGACGAGCCGCTGCATCGCGGCGATGACCTCGGCCGGCGCGGCGTCGCCCTGCACCGCGCAGGGCGCGACGACCACGGGCAACGACGGGAAGCGGCGGCCCAGGACCTTCAGGATGTCTTGCAGCGCGGCACCCGTGGGGCTGGTGGCGACCCCGACCGCCCGCGGCAGCGGCGGCAGGCGGCGCTTGCGCGACGGGTCCATCAACCCCTCGGCCGCCAGCTTTTTCTTGAGCGCCTCCAGGCGCGCCGCGAGATCCCCCGCGCCGGCCCGCTCCATGCGCCGCACCAGCAGGCTGAAGGTGCCCCGCGGGGCGTAGACATCGACACCGCCGCCCACCCGCACCCGCTCTCCGACGCGGGGCGTCCACGTCAGGTACTGGTTGTTGCCGCGGAACATCGCGCAGCTCACCGCCGCGTCGGCCTCCGGGTCCTTGAGGGTGAAGTACCAGTGGCCGGAGCGGTGCAGCGTGAACTGCGTCACCTCCCCCTCGACGATGACCGTCCCCAGGCCCGCCAAGGCACGCGCGACGACGCGGTTCAGCTCACTCACGCTCCAGGTCTCGACCGGCACGCGCACCCCCTCGACCGGCCTGCTAACCGGCCGCAGGGGGTGGACAGGCGCGCGGGGCCGGCCTACCAGTCCGGGGTTCGAGGCGCCGGATGGACCGCTCAACCCTTCGTGCCGGGCTTCTCTGGGCCGCGGCCATCGCCCTTCCTGCGATCGCGGCGGTCTACGCCCTGGATCTCGACGTCAAGCGCCCGGTCTCCGAGGACGGCAAGCTCCTGCTGCTCGGCGCGGCGGCGCTGTGGGCCGTGCTGTGGCGCTGGTTGCCGGCGCGGGCGGGCGCCATCGGGCTCGTCGTGCTGGCCTCGGCCTCCACGGCCAACTACCTGCGCTGGGGCCCCGACGCGCTGGAGCGCAAGGTCGACGCCTACGACGTCATTCACTACTACCTGAACGCCAAGTACTTCGACGAGCTCGGCTACTACGAGCTGTACCCGGCGGCGATCCGCGCAGACCACGACAACGGCGGCCCGTTCTTCCCGAAAGAGGGCAACACCTACCTCGCCCAAAACGCCGCCGGGCACGGCTGGATGCCGATCAGCCACGCCCTGGAGGCCGGCACCCGCGTCAAGGAGACGCGCTTCACCCCCGAGCGATGGGCGGCGTTCACCCACGACTTCCTGTATTTGCAGCGTGGCATCCCCGGGATGGACGACGCGCTCTGGCGGCAGCTCATCCAAGACCACGGCTACAACGGCACGCCGGTCTGGACGATGCTCGCCCAGCCCATCGCCCAGGCCGTGCCCGTCGAGTGGGTGAAGGCCCTGGGCCACATCGACCTCGTGCTGCTCGCCGGGGGCGCCCTCGCGCTCGGCTGGGCCTACGGCGCGCCAGCGGCCGCGTGGGTCTGGCTGCTGCTGATGACGAGCTACTCGACGCGCTGGCCGATGATCTCCTGGGCCTTCCTGCGCTACGACTGGCTCGCGGCGCTCATGGTGGCGATGGCCCTGCTGCGCCGTGGGCGGCCGGGGCTCGCCGGGGCGCTCACGGGATTGTCCGCCACTTTGCGTCTTTTCCCCGCGATGTGGCTCGCCTTTCCGGGCATCCAGGGGCTGTTCGCCTTGCGAGACCCGGCCCGGCGCCGCCCGCTCCTCCAACTGGCGGCCGGCTTCTTCGCGGCGGTGGTCGGCTTGGAGGCCGTGACGGCGGCGCGCATCGGCGTGGAGCCGACGCGCGTGCACTTCGAGAACATGCTGGACCACAACAGCACCGAGCAGCTCTCGTCGCGGCGCATCGGGCTCGCGCTGGCCCTGCCCTTCCGCGGCGAGCTGGAGCCGAAGCTCATCGACCCGGAGCGAAAGGCGCTCATCGAGGCCCAGAAGCCGCTGCGCTTCGCCATCGCCGGGCTGGCCATCGTGGGCCTCGGCCTCGGGCTGCGCCGGAAAAGGCCCGACGAGGCCTTCGCCTACGGCTTCCTCCCGTTCTTCCTGCTCACCACCGCGTCCTACTACTACTACGTCGCCCGGGTGACGCTCTGGGCGCTGCACGCGAGCGGGCTGCCGCGGGGCCGGCACGCGGTGGGGCTCGTGATGCTGGTCGGCACCGAGATCTTCGCCAACTGGGCGGAGCGCACCCACGACGGCCACCGCGTCTTCTTGATCGGCGGGCTGTCCTGGGGCATCGCGGCCTATGCGCTGGTGCAGATCGCGTGGCTGCTCTGGGAGGCTCGGGCGGAGCGCCGCGACGGTGCGGCCGCCGAGGGCGTCACGGGCCCGCGCTGAGCCACGCCTCCGCCTCGCTGCGGATGCGCTGCACCGTGGCCTCTGTGGCGGCCGTCTGGGCGGGCGCGAGGTCTGTCGCGCAGGCCGGGTCGGCCCGCAAGTCGCACAGGTGGCGCGCGTCGGTCGACGTGTCCCAGACGAGCTTGACGAGGCCCGCGCCGTCGGCCGTGGGGGCCCGGTAGCCGAAGACGCCGGCCGCGGGGGCGGCGAGCAGGGTGGGCAAGTCTTGCTGGCGCACCCCCTCGGCGTAGCCGAAGAGGTCTACCCCCTCGGCGTGGGGCATCGGGTCCATGGAGAGGCGGTCCAGGATGGCCGCGGGCACATCAAACTGGCGGAGCGCCTGCCCAACGACCCGCGTGGACGCGTGCAGCGCACCGGGCGCGACGAGCACCGCCGGCACCCGCAGCGCCGCCTCATCGAGCGGGCCCCCTCCGCCGCCGCCGTCCCCTGCGACGCCCACGACCGCCACCAGCCACGGCTGGCCGGTGGCGGCGCCCAGGAGGGCCGACAGCGCCGCGTCCATCGCCGCCGCGTCCGCTCCGGCGAGGTGAACCACGGCCAAGGCCGGCCGCGCGCCGACCGCCCCCATCCACGCTTGCGCACGCTCCACCGTGCCGGCCGCGCTCCGCCCCTCGGCGCGCCACGGGCCGCCCGCGCGGGCCGCCCAGCGCAGGACGCGAAGCTGCCCGAGCCCCGCCGGCAGCGGGAGCGACTCGTCGTCGTAGATCTCAAAGCCCTGGGCGAAGCCACGGTCTGCCCCGGCGTCCGCTGTGCTCCAGAAGGCGCCGGTCGCGTATCCCTCGGCGGCGAGGGCCTCGGCCAGCGTGTCCTGGCCTTTCGGCAGCCGCCACGCGCCGCCCACGCCGGGCTCTGCCGAGCGGAGCGGATGCCGCCCCGTAAACAGCGCCGCCAAAGCACCTTCCCGCACCGGAACGGGAGCCACGAGGCCCGTAAAGCGAACACCACCCTCGGCCAAGGCCTCCAGCCGCGGCAACGGCCCCGCGAGCGCCGGCCCCTCGACCAGCACGAGCAGCGCCGAGGCGTCGCCCGCGACGGCCCGCGCCGACCCGTAGCGCCCGCCGCCGCCGACGAGCCCACCCGCCGCGCCCAGCGCGGCCGCGAGCAGCAGGCTCCCGCGCACGAAGCCCACCCGCCGCCGCTCGCCCAGCGCCTCTCGCGTCAGCCAATAACGGGCGTTAAAGTACACGACCCCGCTGAAGCCCAGCGGGAAGAGCACGAACACCGCCGACGGCAGTCCGACCCCTTGCACCCACTTCGCCCAGGCCAGCGGCCAGAGG
>JBEIVK010000008.1:0-20171 GCA_040373935.1 Alphaproteobacteria bacterium | reverse complement strand
GGCATCGCCGCTCCGGCCCTGCGCGGCGAGTGCGTCACCTTCGTCGCCGCTGCGCTCGCCGACGGGGGGGACCGCGACGCGGCGTTCTCGGCCTGCGCGGGCCTGCACCCGCACCCCTCCGCCGACGAGTGTCATTTCTATGTCGTGGACCGCCTTGCCCTCGGGCGTGAGGAGGCCATCACCGCCTGTGCCGGGGCTGGCCGCCACCGGGACCGGTGCCGGGGGCACGCCGTCCGGCGGGACGCCGCGCGGGCGATGGCGCGGGCGGGCCCGGCGCAGGAGCCCGCCGTCGAGCGAGAGATCGCCGCGTGGCCGGGGGTGGGGCCGGGGCGCGCGCGGGCGCTGGTGGTGGACCTCCTCGCCGAGCGGCTGTCGGGGGGCGCGGCGCTGGGTCCGGCCGTCTGTGGGGCGGCGGCGATCGACCGCTGCACGGCTGCCCTGATTGAGGCGGGGCGCCGGTCGGCGGGCGCGCGGGAGGCCGTGTGTACGGGGACGGGCGGCGCGGTTGTCGATGGGTTCGGGGCGGCGGTGGCGCAGGCGCAGCGGGCCCTCGACTGCGCGGCAGCGGCGGCGGGCTCAGGCGCCCCGGGCGAGCGCTGATTCGTCGGCGTCGGCGCGGCCGGACTCGCGGAGCAGCCGCTTGACGAGCTGCATCGCGTTCTCCATGGAGTGGTCCATGTTGTTGTACCAGAACAGCCCGGTGCGCCCGGCCAGCCGAAGGTTGCTGAAGCGCGCGAGCTGGCCCCGGGCCTTCTCGAGCTCCCGCGGGTAATCGTTGCGGTAGATGGGGTAAGAATCCGCCACCCGCTCGACGCGCACGTCGATGATGCGCTTGCGGTCTCGAATCAGGCCCACCTTCACCAGGTCGTCCACCACCCAGTCCGTGAGGCGCTCGGCATGGGCCCAGCGTTGGTCTCCCACGCGACAGGTGACCTCGCAGCAGTACCCGGTCGTCCCGGCGGGGGCGGTCTCGGTGCTGAAGAAGCGCGGCGTCGAGACCCGGTTGATCAACAGATCACGGGCCCCATAGTAACACCACTGATATTCGCGAGGGCATTCCTCTTCGACCATGACGTTGTAGAGAAGAAGGCCCAGATAGTCGAGCGCCGGCCGCTCCAGCCCCAGCTGCTCGCAGGCCAGGGTGATGGGCGCCGTCCAGATGACCGCGGCCGGACGCACGCGCTCCTGCCCGAACTCCACCTCGACGATGCGCCCGTTTGCTCCGTGCAGCCGCGCGCCGACCCCGGTGACGATGCGCCCGCCTTTCGCCTCCAACGCCGCCGACACGTCCACCCACGCTTCTTGCATCCCTCCCGTGGGGTACAGGAAGTGCTGGGCCTTCTTGTTGACCTGCAGCAGCGTGCTCTTGAGCAGCTGCGAGAGGTTCTGCATCTCGGCCTTGTCGTCGATGATCGCCCGGTTGATGCCGACCTTCGCCCAGTCCGAGTGGGTCTCCCGCGGGTGGATGCCGAGGAACTTGACGCTGTACCCCTCAAAGAAGTGCTGGTACAGCGTGGGGCCGTATTGCCGGAGGATGTAGTTCTCGAAGTTGTCGTCCCCGTACTGGCGCGAGCCGTTGACCGCGAGGTCGACGAAGGCCCGCCCCGCGATGTCCACCGGCAGCTGCACGAGGTTCTGCGGTTTGATCGGCCAGTCGTAGTACTTGCCCTTGAAGTAGACCTCGCTGCGCCGCGGGAAGTTCGTGCCTTCGCGGCGCAGGACGCGGCTCAGATAGGACTTGACGTTGGGGTTGGTGGTGTCGAAGCGGTGCGGGCCGCAGTCGAAGACAAAGTCGCCGTAGACGAAGGACCGCGCCAGCCCGCCGACCTCCGGGAGCTTCTCCACCACGATGACCTCGGCCCCTGCCTCGGCGAGCAGATGGGCCGACACGAGGCCGGCCACGCCGGCACCCACCACGACGACCGGGCCGTCGAACACGGACAGAGCAGAGCTGGACACGCGCGCGCCCCCTGCGCGGGTTGTACCATAGAGCGGCGCCGCGGCGAGCACCAGGGTAGACGCAGCCCATGAACACGCGCCCGGACCTCACCCTCGCCGCCGCCCAGCGCGCCCGCTTCTTGGCGGCGCTGGGCACCGACTACGCTCTGCTCTTCGGCGCCCCGGAGCGACTTCGCAACGGCGACGCCGAGTACCGCTACCGCCCGTCGAGCGACGTCCTCTACCTCACGGGATGGGCCGACCCCCACTGCGCGGTGCTGTTGCGCCCCGGCGCGGAGCAGCCCTTCGTGATGTTCGTGCAGCCGCGGGACCGCGAGATGGAGGTTTGGTCGGGGCGTCGCCCGGGCCCCGAGGGCGCCTGCGAGACCTTTGGCGCCAGCCTCGCGTACCCCATCGACGAGCTGGCCACCCGCCTGCCAGAGCTTCTGCTCGGCGCCCGCACCCTGCACTACCGCTTCGCCGAAGACGCCGACCGCGACCGCATGCTGGTCGGCGCGCTGGCGAAGGCCCGCAAGCTCGCGCGTCGCAACCTGCTGGACGTCCCGGATGCCTTCGTGGACCCGGCGCGGCTGCTCCACGAGCAGCGGCTCCGCAAGGCCCCGGAGGAGATCGCCATTCTTCGCCATGCCGCAGGCATCACGCGGGAGGCGCACCTGCGCGCGATGGCCATCACCGCCCCGGGCGTGCACGAGTTTGAGCTGGAAGGCGAGATCGAGGGGACTTTTCGGCGGCGCGGCGGCACCGGCGCCGGCTACACGACCATCGTGGGCGGCGGGGCCAACGCCACGGTCCTTCACTACATCTCCAATGATCAGCCTCTTCGCGACGGCGACTTGGTCTGTGTGGATGCGGGCTGCGAGTTCCAGTACTACACGGCGGACGTCACGCGCACCTGGCCGGTGAACGGTCGCTTCACCGAGGCGCAGCGCGCGCTGTACGAGGTCGTGCTCGCGGCCCAGATGGCCGCCGTGGATGCCTGTCGCCCGGGGGCCACGTTCAAGGGCGTGCACGATCTCACGACCCGCCTGCTGACCGAGGGGATGGTCCGGCTCGGCCTGTTGCCGGGCGACGCTGACGACCCGGCCGTGATCGATGACCACATCGAGAAGGGGCGCCAAAAGCGCTACTTCCCGCATGGGACGAGCCACTGGCTCGGGCTGGACGTGCACGACGTCGGCGCGTACTCCGGCGCCGGGCGCAGTCGGGTGCTCGAGCCCGGCATGGTGCTCACCGTCGAGCCGGGCCTCTACGTCCAGCCAGACGACGAGGACGCCCCGGCAGACCTGCGGGGGATCGGCATCCGCATTGAAGACGACGTGCTGGTGACCGACAGCGGCCCAGATGTGTTGACGGCCGGCATCCCGAAGGCCATCGACGAGGTGGAGGCTGCGGTCGGCGGTGGCGTGGCGACGGTGCGCTGATGGGGCTGCTGGTCGCCGATGTCGGAGGTACCAACACGCGGATTGGCTGGTCGCCGGCGCCGGGCGCCCCCGTGGAGCGGGTGGAGGTCCGCGACACTGCGGCGGCAGGCTCCCTCGACGCGCTGCTGGCGGATTGGGTGGCCGGCGGTCATCCGGCGCCGGCGGCGGTGGTCGCGGCGGTGGCCGGGCCCGTGGACGGCGCGGTGGCGCGCCTCACGAACGCCGCCTGGGATGCAGATCTTCGCCGTCTGCCGGTTCCGGGCCTGCTCCTCAACGACCTCGCAGCGCTCGCTGCGGCGCTTCCGGTGCTGGGCGCGGGCGGGCAGGTGTCCTTGCGGGCGGGCCCCGTCGCCCCCGGTCCCCAGGTCGTGCTCGGGATTGGCACCGGTCTCGGTGAGTGCATCGTGCACAACGGCATCGTGCTGCCGGGTGAGGGGGGGCACAAGGTCTTCGGCCCGCCCGACGCCCGGGGGCGGGCGTTCGCCGCGCACCTCGCGGTCCGCCTTGGCCGGCCTCCGTCGTGGGAGGACGTTCTGAGCGGCAGCGGCCTCGGTCGCCTCGCGCAGTTTGTGTCCTTGGAGCACGGGCCGTCGCCGTTGGCGTCTGCGGTGTGGGCGGGATCGCCGGAGGACGCCGCGGCCCGCACGACGGCCGCCGCCGCGTCCGGCGACCCGCTCGCCCTCGCGGTCTGCGCGGCCTTCGCGTCTTGGGCGGCCTGCGAGGTCCGGAATCTCTCCTTGCAAGTCCTCGCCGGCGGCGCGTGGATCGGCGGCGGCGTCGCTCCCCGCATCCCCATCCCGGTCTGGAAGGCCGCGTTCGGCGAGGCTGCGCACCTCGGCGGCCCTCTCGACGCGCGTGCCGCCGCCGTTCCGGTCGCGCTCATCACCCATGCGACCCCCGCGCTCCTGGGGGCTGCCGCCGCGGGCTGGGCGCGCTTCGGCTGACGACGCGGTTCCGGGCGGCGGTCCGGGCGGTGCGCGAGGGTCGCCACCGGCGCGGTCGGCCGTGCATCGCGCACGATTTCCCGCAGCGCGGCCCTGCCGGCTGCCGCGCCGTCGATTAAGGCCCAGGATCGGTCCGCTGTGCGGGCCGTGGAGAACGGATGGCCCGCCCGGACAAAGCCTACAAAAACCTGGACTTCCTCAACAGCCCTGCCGCTCGCACCATTCGGATGCTGTGCGAGTACGAGGAGCCGCGGGAGCGCCTCCAGGCGCAGAAAGTGCGGGACACGATCGTCTTCTTTGGCAGCGCCCGCAGCCGCCCCATCGCCGTGGCCGAGGACGAGCTCGCCCACGCGCAGCGCGAGCGGGTGCGCGCCGTGTCCGATGAGGAGGTCCGCCGCTTGGAGCACCAGGTCCGCCTCGCCGAGCGCCGGGTGCGCCTGTCCCGCTACTACGAGCTCGGCCGCGAGCTGGCCCACCGTCTCACGCTCTGGGACATGAACCGCCGCTCGCCCCGTCGCTACTACATCTGCACGGGCGGCGGCCCCGGGATGATGGAGGCGGCCAACCGTGGGGCCGCCGAGGTCCCGGGCGGCCGCAGCGTCGGCCTGGGCATCTCCTTGCCCTTCGAGGAGAAGCTCAACCCCTACGTCCCCGAAGAGCTGGGCTTCGAGTTCCACTACTTCTTCATGCGGAAGTACTGGTTCCTCTACCTGTGCAAGGCGATGGTCCTGCTGCCGGGCGGCTTTGGCACCTTCGACGAGCTCTTCGAGACGCTCACGCTCCGCCAGACCCGCAAGATCAAGCGCAACCTGCCGACGGTCCTGTTCGGCAAGGACTACTGGTCTCAGGTGATGGACTTCCAGGCGATGGTGGACTGGGGCGTCATCTCCGAATCGGACTTGCTGCTGTTCCACCGCAGCGATTCGGTGGACGACGCCTTCGAGTTCCTGACGACCGAGATCGAAAACCTCGAGCGCGACGACGCGGCGCGCGGGAAGCCCGAATGACGCCCTGGGGCCTTCGCAAGAAGCTGCGGGGCATGCTCGGCGGGGGCGGGGCGAGCACCATCGTGCGGCACCCCGTCACCTTCGTGCTGCCGGGCGGCGCGGAGGTCCGCCTCGAGGTCGAGGAGCACTACAGCCTGCTCATGGCGAGCCAGGGCCTCGACGCCCCGATCTCGACGGGCCGGCGGGCGGGAGGCACCTGCCCGGATGGCGGCTGCGGCCTCTGCCGCGTTGAGGTGCTGGACGCATCGGGGCTCTCTGCGATGAAGCCGGCCGAGCGCGCGTCCCTGGACGCCATGGTCCGCGGCGATGTGCACGAGGGGCGGGAGCGTCCGCCGGGCGCTCCGCTGCTCTCGGGCACGCGGCTCGCCTGCCACACCAAGGTCGTGGGGCCGGGCGCGCGCGTTCAGGTGTTGGCGCTCTTCGACTACGAATCCTTGAAGGGCGATCCCACGGGCTCTTGAAGCGGGCGGACGGCGCCGCGCGGGTTGGGTTAGGGGGCGGCATGAAGCCCCGCCCTCTCTGCGACCTCCACATCCACGTCGGCGCCAGCGTGGCGCCGCACATCCTTTGGTCCATCGCCCACGATCAAGGGTTCAAGCTCCCGGTCGGCGACTACTTCGAGTTCGTCGACCTGGTGACGGTGAACCCCCGCAAGGTGAAGTCCCTCGACGACTACCTGCGCATCCTGCACGAGTGGACCGAGCGCATCCAGTCCTCGCCCGCCGCCATCGAGCGCTCGGTCTATGAGGTCATCGGCAAGGAATACCGCAGCTCGGGCGTGCAGCAGATCGAGCTTCGCTTCAACCCCATGAAGCGCAACCTCGGCGGCCAGCGTGACCTGGACCACATCATCCACGCCGCCATCCGCGGCATGGATCGCGCCTGCTTGGAGTACGGCGTGAAGGCGGGCCTCATCTTCTGCCTCGCCCGGGAGTTCGAGCCGGAGCTCAACGAGATCCTGCTGGAGAAGGCCATCCGTTACCGCGGCCGCGGCGTCGTCGGCATCGACCTCGCCGGCACCGAGACGCGGGCGGTCGAGCTGAACGAATCGGTCGAGCGCTACGCACAGCTGTTCCGGCGGGCGCGCGAGGCGGGCCTCGGGACCACCATCCACACGGGCGAGACCCCCAACACGGATGCCCGCGGCGTCATCGCCGTGCTGGACCACCTGAAGCCGGACCGCATCGGGCACGGCGTGCGGGCCGCCTACGACGACGAGGCCGTGCGCCGCCTGGCGGACGCCGGCGTCGTGCTGGAGATCTGCCCGACGAGCAACCTCCACACCCGCGCGGTGCGGCACCTCGAAGAGTTTAAGTTCATCCTGTCCACCTTCGCGGAGGGTGGGGTGGCGTACACCATCAACACCGACGGCACCTACCTCTGCAGCACCAATCTGCGGCAGGAGATCCGCCTGCTGACCGAGGCAGGCATCCTCTCCGAGCAGGAGGCAGAGGCCGCGCGGGTGCGGGCCTTCGAGGCGAGCTTCATCCGCTGAGGGCCGTCGCGTCGAGGCGCCCGAGCGCCCACCGGGCGTGGCTGCGCACGAGCGGGGATGGGTGCGCGTCGGCGGCGTCGCGCAGCGGGCCAAGTGCCGCAGGGTCCCCGAGATTGCCAAGGACGATCGCGGCGTTTCGGGCGAGGCCCTCGGGCTTGGCCCGGCGCAGCGGGCTCCCGGCGAGCGCGGCGTCGATGTCGGCGGCGGGGGCGCGCAGCAGCCAGGGGAGGTCGAGCCAAGCGCGGCCGGGCACGGGCCAGAACGCGGCTTCGAGGGGGTTGGACGGC
Organism: Alphaproteobacteria bacterium; assembly: GCA_040373935.1. Taxonomy (GTDB): domain Bacteria; phylum Myxococcota_A; class UBA796; order UBA796; family UBA2385; genus JBEIVK01. Next base: position 13,058 of record JBEIVK010000008.1, on the reverse strand, counting down.
CGGTGGTTGTGCGGGCACACCTCTTGGCAGTCGTCGCATCCGAAGACCCACCGGCCGAGGCCTGGGCGCAGCGCCTCGGGGACCTCTCCGCGCAGCTCGATGGTCAGGTAGGACACGCAGCGGCGGGCATCGACCTCCCCGGGCGCGGTGAAGGCGCCGGTGGGGCAGGCGTCCAGACAGCGCGTACAGCGCCCGCAATGCCGGAGCCACGTGGCCCGCGGCCGCGGGTCCGGCACGGGGACGGAGACGTACACCACCGCGAGGAAGACCCAGCTCGTCTCCCCGGGCGCGATGATGCACGCGTTCTTGCCGATGAAGCCCAAGCCGGCGGCCTCCGCCCAGCCGCGCTCCAGGATGGGCCGCGCGTCGACGCCGGCGTAGCAGGCGATGCCGCGGGCGCGGGCCGCCGCGCACAGCAGCTTGAGGCGCTTCCCGAGGAGCTTGTGGTAGTCGCGCCCCCAGGCGTAGCGCGCGACCTTGCCCGTCAATCCGCCGGGATCCGGCGGGCGCGGGCCGCCGTACTCCACGCCCAGCACCACCGCGCCGCGCACCTCGGGAAGCAGCAGCCGCGGCTCCGCCCGTGCGTCTCGCCCGCGCGCCATCCAGGCCATGTCGCCGTCGCGCCCCTCGGCGAGGAAGCGGTCGAAGGCGGCGATGGACGGCCCGCGCGTGATCGGACAAAAGGCCACCCGGGAGAACCCCTGGCGCCGCGCCTCTTCTTCGAGCCAAGCCGCGTCCGTCAAACTGCCCCCTTGGCGCTCCCGCATGCGGTCCTTATGGTCTCCCGTCCGGCCCGCCAGGGCAGAGGGAGCGCCCGTGTCAAATCCGTCGTCCGCCATCGAAAACGTCGTCATTTGTGGGTCCGGGCCCGCCGGCCTCACCGCCGCCCTCTACGCCGCCCGGGCCAACCTGCAGCCCCTCGTGCTCGAGGGCGTGCAGCCCGGCGGCCAGCTCACCATCACCACCGAGGTCGAGAACTTCCCCGGCTTCGAGCATGGGATCCAGGGTCCCGAGCTGATGGAGGTCATGCGCAAGCAGGTCGCCCGCTTCGGCACCCGCTTCGAGATGGACGAGGTCATCTCCTGCGCGCTCGACCGCTGGCCTTTTGAGCTTCGCACCGCCAACGGCCAGGTCATCCACACCCGCACGCTCATCATCGCGACGGGCGCGAGCGCGAAGTACCTCGGTTTGGAGAGCGAGACGCGCCTGCGCGGCTACGGCGTGTCCGCCTGTGCCACCTGCGATGGCTTCTTTTTCCGCGGCAAGGAGATCGCGGTGGTCGGCGGCGGTGACACCGCGGCCGAGGAGGCTTCCTTCCTCACCAAGTTCGCCAGCCGGGTGCACCTGCTCGTCCGCCGCGACAAGCTTCGCGCCAGCAAGGTCATGGCCCAGCGGGTGATGGACAACCCGAAGATCACCGTCCACTGGAACACCGAGGTCGCCGAGGTGCTCGGCGACAAGACGGTCTCGGGCCTGCGCGTCCGCGACACGCGCACGGGCGCCGAGGCCGTGTGGCCGCAGGTGGAGGGGTTGTTCCTCGCCATCGGCCACCAGCCGAACAGCGGGCCCTTCACTCCGTGGATCACCCACGACGAAACCGGCTATCTTCAGACCGTTCCCGGCTCCACCCGGACGAACGTCCCCGGCGTCTTCGCGTGCGGCGACATCCAAGACCACACCTACCGCCAGGCCGTCACGGCGGCGGGCTCGGGGTGCATGGCGGCGATCGACGCCGAGCGCTGGCTCGAAGCCCAGCACGCGGGCGGCTGACGCCCCGCTCAGCGCCCGAAGGGTGGGGCCCCCGGCGCGAAGCCGGGCCCTCCCTCCACGCGCACGAGCCTCGAGAGGTGGAAGCCGCGGTGCTCCCCCGCGAGGTGGCAATAGCCCTCGAAGCGCTGCCCCTGGATGCGCCGGACGGTGACGAGGCGCCGCGACAAGAGCGGGCCCGGCCCGAGCCGATTGGTGTACTCCAGCAGGGCAGGGCGCCCGAGCCCCCCGCGCAAGCGGGCTTCGGTGGCGAGGCGGTGGGGGCCGCCGGCGCGCCGGGCCTCGATGAGGGCGAGCACCGCCCCGAGGCTGAGGGGGGCATCGGCTTCGAGCGGCGCGAGCAGCGCGCGGGCGAGCGCGGCGGTGGTGGTGCAGTCGGCGAGGGCGCGGTGCGCCGATGCCTGCGGGATCTCCAGGCGCCGGGCGAGGTCTGCCAACGAGCAGCGGGGGAGGCCGTAGACCTGCCTCGCCAGCGGGAGCGTGTCGAGAACGGGCCCGAGGACGGGCGCGGGAAGGCGGTGCCGTGCGTTCTCTGCCCGCAAGAAGCCGATGTCGAAGGGCGCGTTGTGCGCGACGACCACAGCGCCTTCGAGCAGCGCCGCAAGCGGAGGCCACACGTCTGGCCAAGCCGGCGCGGCGTCAAGCATGCGGTCCGTGATGCCGTGCACGCCTTCGGCCACCGCCGGCATCGGCACGCCGGGCTGCACGAGCGACGACCACGCCTTCGGCGGCGCGCCCGGCTCCAAGCGCAGCACCGCCGCCTCGCAGACCCGGTCGGCCTGGGCGTCGAGGCCGGTCGTCTCGAAGTCGAGAACGGCCACGGGGGCGTCCCCGAAGGGCGCGGCCGCCAGTGCCTCTGCGCTCACCGTGCGCCGCCGGCGTCGAAGGGCTCCGGCGTGCGCAGCCAGGCGGGCAGCCCGGGCGGTGTGAAGGTGCCGTCGCCGTCGACATCGACCCAGATCGGATTGGTGACGGCATACGGATGGATGGGGTAGGACCGCGGGATGGGAACGGCCGGGGAGAGGAGGTTTTCGTCCACCACGCCGGCGAGCGCGCCGAGCACGACATCCTCCAGGAAGATGGGCGGGATCTCCACCGGCGTCACCACGGGATCCATCGAGCCCGCGCCCATCGCCACGACGACGTACCAGGAGTCTTTCGTCGGGTTGACCTCGTACTCCGCGAACAGGTTGAGCACGTCGCGGTTGTCCAGCGCGTCGCCGGACCACTCGGCGATGAGCGAGCCGTTCTCGTAGAGCTCCACGCGGTCGACGTCGAACCAGCGCGGCGACTGCACCTCGATGCCCAGCGTGAGCGGGCCGTCCGCCTGCACGTCCGAGCCCACGCCCTTCGTCTCGTCGCCGGCGTAGAACCGGATGAACGGGCCGTAGCTCGCGACGACCTGGTGGGCGCGCACGGCGTCGGCGACCTCCCATGGGTCGATGAAGGCTGGGTCATCCGTGGGGGAGGCCACGAAGTTGCGCGGGGTCCCGCTCTCTATGTCCGTTCGCCCGTGGGTGTCCGAGTTGCCGAGCGCGGTGTAGCGATAGCCGAGGTTCAACAGCGTGAACCAGTCGTCCATCACCCCCTCGAAGTCCGGCGCGAGGGTGTAGGTGCCGTCCGCGAGGTCCACCTGCTCCTCGATGGTGCGGGCGAGCATCTGCGCGACGGGCATGCTCGCCGGGTCTGCCGCGTAGGCCGCCATTTCGGGCGCGGTGGGCGTGCGGATCATCTCCATCCGCTTGCCGTTCAGCACCTCCATGCCGTCGAAGTCCTCGGAGAAGTTCTCCGAGAGCAGCAGCGGGTTCTGCGAGAGCAGCGTGAGCAGAGGCTGCTCGAGCTTGGCGCCGTCGGTCTCGGCCTCGTAGGGGTTGAGGCCGAACTGGTCGAAGTACCCGAGGATGCCGTCGCGCGGGTGACCGACGAAGACCACCGGCTCGCGGCCGGAAGACGGGTCTCCCAAGTCTCGGAGGCCGTCGATCATCTCCTGGGGCGTGAGGCCGGACCAGTCGAAGGCCCCGCCGGCGTCGGCCAGCTGGTCCATCACGAGGGGGAAGCTCAAGAAGTGGCCGAGCTCGATGGTCGTCACCTCCAGGCCGACCGCCGTCGCGATCCACGACTCCAGGCCGAGGGCCGCGATGGCGGGGCCGTGGTCCGTCATCGCGTCGTGGTCGGTCGAGGAGAAGAACTCGACCCCCTCGGCGGCCATCGTCGTCACGCGGTCCGTGGTCGAGATGGCGGAGTCGTGCGAGCGGACGCCGTGAACGTGGAAGTCGGCGCTGATCCAGCCCGCGGTGTCCACGCTGCGGAGGACCTGGAGATCCACCCGCGTGCGCTGGTTGGGCCGCACCGTGAAGACCGCGCTCTCGTCGATCTCGTACTCGATGCCGCGGCTCGCGACCGCCCGGTACTTGCCGGGGGCGAGGCCCAACTCGCCCTCGCCATTGGCGGAGAACAGCACCTGTACGGGGCTCCCGCCGATGAAGCCGTCCCCCAGATCCGGGTTGCGCGCGTTTTTTCCGTCGACCGAGAAGATGGAGAGCTTGGACGGGGCCGGCAGCCCCGATTCGTCCACGATGCGGAACGAGACGGAGCCGGCGGCGCCGGACGCGAGCGTGAGGTTGACCGTCTCGCCAGCCGCGACCTTGACCTCCACCCGCTCGCTGTCGGGGCGGCCGAGGGTGTAGACCTCCAGCACCCAGCGCCCGGGGGCGATGCGCCCGCCGAAGCTGCCGTCGAGCTGCGTGTCTTCGCCGACGTCCGTCGTCCACTCCAGCGTGGGCTGCGCGGCCACCTCGCCGTCCTCCCCCACCGCGAACGCGAACACCCGCGCGCCGGACACCGGGCGCCCCGAGGGCGACTCGACCACGACGCCCTGCACGCGGCCCGACGGCGCCTTGGTGACCTCGCGCAGCGCGTCCACGGCGCTGCCGACGTCTCCGCGGCCCACCGCGAACCACCGCTCGTAGTGGAAGGCGGAGCCGGGGGAGAAGCGGTCGAACTCCGAGACATCGGGGTCCGAGAAGTCGACGTTGGGGCCCACCGCCGCCGCGACGGCCACCGTCTGCGAGGCCGTGAACATCGGGATGAACATCTTGCCGGTGACCGGCTGGATGGCGTAGGACACGCGGTCTGCGGTGCCCGCGATGAACGGCGTGGCGATGGGCGCCTGGAAGGTGTTGATGCCCTCGGCGAGGAGGTCGCTCACGAAGAGGTCTTCGGCGAAGCCGTAGCCCGGGGTGAACACGTCCACCGAGCCGCCTTGCAGGTAGAAATCACCGAACACGAGGCCGCCGCCGTCCACGCCCTTGCCCAGCGCGGTGTCGACGATGGGCAGCGCGTCTTCGCTGCCCTGGGCCGCTTCGCTCTCCACCGCTGCGCCGTCTTCGCAGTCCGCCCCAGCCGGCCACGAGCCATCGGCGTTGCGAAAGATGGCCGTGGTGCGGATTTTGACCGCGGCGTCCCCCGGCGCGAGGATGTAGTCGGTTCGCATCCGGAAAAACGGCCGCTCGCCCAGCCAGGCGATGTTCCAGAGGGCGTCGAGCAGCGTGATGAAGGACTCTTCGGGCCCCGCGGTGCAGATGACGGCCGGGTTGCCGTCCGCGCCGTCGTTGAGCACGCGCACGACGCCGAAGGGAGACGGCTCGCCCTCGGCTGGCGCCGCGGCGTCGTCCGGCGCGAGGACCGCCGTCTGCACGTTGAGGTTGACGGTGGGGAAGACCTCGGCGAGCTGGTCGAGCCCGCGCCCGCCGCGGAAGCGCGGGTCTGGCCGCTGCAAGTCCGCGTCGATGATGGAGGCGCCGGAGGTGTGGGGCCCCCGGCTGGCCCGCGCCCCGAGGATGCCGAGGCGAATGCGGTCGTTCTCGAGGATGAAATCCCCGGGCTGGACCATCGCCTTCGGGCCGCCCACCGTCTCGTCCAGCCGGGTGATGGTGTAGGCCCGTGCCCACGGGCCTTCTTGCGAGCAGGCGCCGAGGAGCGTCAGGAACGGAAAGACGGAGTGGACGCGCTTCATGGCGCCCCGTTATCTGACGGGCCGCACGGGGTCCATGCGATGTACGCGGTCCTTCTCTTCGCCTCCGCCCTTCCCGCCGCGCAGGCGGGAGACGCCCTTCCCAAGCCGAAGACGACGGCCCTGCTCCAGGCGTGGGTCACCGCCTGGGACCAGGACGAGGACCCGATCACCGACCCGGCCGCCTACGGCGACCCGGAGGACGACCCCGGCCTCAAGCTGCGCCGCGCCCGCCTCGGCATCCGCAGCGACGGCGAAGGGCCGCTCAGCTACGAGCTCACCTTCGGCACCAGCGCGCCCTACGACGCCGTGCTCGGCAATGGCAACCCGGACGTCGGCATCGTCGACGCCTACGCCGGCTACGAGATCGTGGAGGGGCTCACCGTCACGGGCGGCGTGCTCAAGGTCCCGGCCAGCCGGGATTGGCTCATCTCCACGGCAGATCACCCCTTCGGCGAGCGCAGCGTCGGCGCGCAGTGGGTGGCGCCGGGCCGGGACACCGGGCTCATGCTCGATGGGCGTTTCGGCAAGAAAGACGGCCTGCGCGGCCGCATGCGGGCCGGCGTGTTCAACGGCAACGGCTTCACCGCCGGGAACTTCGCCTCCTTCGGCGACGACAACCCGGGCAAGCTCGTGGCCGTCCGCGCGGAGGGCGCCTACGGCCCGGGCAACGTCTACAAGACCTTCGGGAAGGTCGACGGCTTCACCTTGTCGGTCGCAGGGGACTTCTGGTCCAACCACGACCTCGGCACCCGCACCGTTGGCTACGGCGGGGACATGCTGATGCGGGTGGCTGGCCTCTCGCTCATGGTCGAGGCCCATGTCGCCACGCTCACGCCGTCCAACAGCGACATCGTCGTGCCGGGCGTGCTCGCCGACACCCCGCGCCTCGGCACGGTGGCGCTGCTCGGCTATTCGGTGGGCCGCTTCGAGCCGGTGGTGGGCTTCTCCACCTTCGGCGACCACCGCTCCCTCGACGACAATGGCGACGTCGCGATCGGCCAGGGCGGCGTGATCTGGCACGGCAAGGACGACCAGCTGCGCGCGGGGGCGGCGTACATCACGCGCCAAGAGCTGAACGGCAGCGCTCTGCAAAACGACAGCGCGCGCCTCTGGCTGCAGTTCTCGATTTGAGCGTCAGTCGGCGGCCCGGCGCCGGAGCCGCGCGACGATGCGGGCGGCGGCGTCGGGGTGCAGCAGCACCGGGTAGGCCGCCAGCGCGACGTAGCTGAACGGCCCCACGTTCATCAGCGCGAGGATGCCCAGGTGCATGCTGGCCCCGAGGGCGAGCAGCGCCGGGTTGGCCCGGCGAAACCACACGAGCAGCGGGAACGCACACTCAAAAGCCAGGGTGGCCCAACTGAAGGCCTGGGTGAGCCAGGGCTGGCCGCTGACCCACACGCCGAGCGGCTGCAGCCCGAAGTGCTTGTGCACGAGATGGTAGGCGAGCACCTCGCCGCGGGCCCACGCAGCGCCCTCTTCGCTGACCTTGAGCCAGCCGGTGGAGCCGTAGATGGCGCTGTACACGATGAGCAGGAACCACCGCGCCGCAGGGCTGCGCGCGGCGTCGAGCAGGCCGCGCTCGCCCGCGGGGCTCACCAGAAAGCCCACCACGACCCAAAACAGGAGGCGGTCGTAGGCCTTCGTGTTGAGCCCCTCGGCCGCGAGCAGCGCCCACTCGCACGCCAGCCAGAGCAGAAGCCCTGGCCGCGTGGCGCGCCCGCCGAAGAGCAGCAGTCCGATGCCCAGCAGGCCTCCGCCCCACAAGGCCCACGCTTCGGCGAGCGACGGGACCCAGTGGTCCGCCAGATGGAACGGCCACTCGGAGAACACCATGTCCTCGACGCCCCACACGTCGCCGATGCCCGACGCCCGCGGCAGCCAGAGCGCGAGCAGGGCGAGCCCGAGCGCGACCCGGCCGATGGCCCAGCCCCCGGCGTACACCGGCGCGAAGAGGCGATGGAGCACGCTCATTCGCCCACCGCCGCGGGCAAGCGCGGCGCGCCCCCGCAGCGCCAGGTGAACAACTCTTTGCGGGTGGCGTGGTCTGCCGGCTGCTTGGCGCGGCCGAGGCGCTTTTTCCAGCGCAGCTCCACGAAGCGGACGGCCTCCGGGGCGGGCTCTCCGCGCGCCGCGAGGCGACCACAGGTGGCTTCGCCGAGGATCTCGAGGTGCACCCGACTGCGGCGGAAGGACGCGCGGGCGTAGCGAGGGCCGGACTCCCACCGGTACGGGAAGAGGGCGTCCAAGTCCACCGGCGCAAACCCGGCGGCCTCACTGCCCATCTCCGCGGCGAGCGCCGAATGCCCCTTGTCGAGCAGGGTGAACATCTGCCAGTTGCCCATCCACAGGGCCACCGGCGGCAACCAGCGCGGCGGGACCCGGCCGCTCTCCAGGGCGAACGCGTAGCAGGCGATGAAGTAGGCGGCGAGCAGGCCGAGGCCGAGCAGGACAGGGACCTGCAGGGCCGGGTGCGTGGTGCGCGCGCCGCCAACCACCCTTATTCGAAGGACTGGATCCCGGTGATCCAGCGGCCCAGGATGAGGTTGTGGATGTCGTGCGTGCCCTCGTAGGTGAACACCGATTCGAGGTTGGCCGCGTGGCGCATGATCGGGTATTCGTCGAGGATGCCGTTCGCCCCGTGAATGTCGCGGGCGACCCGCGCGATCTGCAGCGCGATGTCGACGTTGTTCATCTTGGCGAGCGAGATCTGCTCGGGCACGAGCGTGCCGGCGTCCTTCATGTGGCCGAGGTGCAGCGCGAGGAGCTGGCCCTTCGTGATCTCCCGGAGCATCCAGGCGAGCTTGTTCTGCACGAGCTGGCGCGCCGCGATGGGCTTGCCGAACTGGATGCGGGACAGCGCGTAGTCTCGCGAGGCCGTGTAGCAGGCCATTGCCGCGCCGAGGGCGCCCCACGAGATGCCGAACCGCGCGTTGTTGAGGCAGGAGAAGGGACCGCGCAGGCCCTTGACGTCGGGGAGGAGGCGGTCCTTGGGGATGCGGCAGTCCGAGAAGACGAGCTCGGAGGTGACCGAGGCGCGGAGGCTGTGCTTGCCCTTCATCTCGGGGGCGGAGAAGCCAGGGTCGCTCTTCTCGACGATGAAGCCGCGGATCTCGCCGTCGAGCTTGGCCCAGACGACCGCGAGGTCTGCGAGGGAGCCGTTCGTGATCCACATCTTCGCGCCGTTGAGCACGTAGTGGGACCCGTCGTCCACCGCCTTGGTGACCATCCCCGAGGGGTTGGAGCCGTGGTCCGGCTCGGTGAGGCCGAAGCAGCCGATGAGCTTCGCTTGGGCCATCCCCGGGAGGTACTTGTTTTTCTGGGCTTCGGTGCCGAACTTCCAGATGGGGAACATCGCCAGCGAGCCCTGGACGCTCACGAAGGACCGCAGCGCGGAGTCGCCGCGCTCCATCTCCTGACAAGCGAGCCCATAGGCCACATTGGACATGCCCGCGCAGCCGTAGCCGTGCAGGTTCATACCGAGGACGCCCATCTCGCCGATCTCGGGCACGAGGTGCATCGGGAAGGTGCCCTCCCGCGCGTGGTGCTCGATGATGGGGATGACCTTGTCGTCCACCCAGCCGCGCACGAGGTCGCGGACGGAGCGCTCGTCATCGGTGAGTTGCGCGTCGATGTTGTAGAAATCCAGACCGTCGTAGCGGGCCATGGTGTCCTCGGGGGCCAGCGGGCATCACCGGACCACGGGTGTAACCCGGGCCGACGGGGGGCGGCAATCCATGCGCGCAGCAGCGCATTCTCGGCGTTTGCCGGCCCGCCCGCGCTCAGCCCGCGTAGTCGATGGCCATCATGTCCCAGGCCATCTCGACCGGCGCCTGGTCGTCCGTGAGCACGCGCGCCGCCTCCCAGCCCTCCACGGGGCCCTTCACCTTGCCCCGCAGCCGGCGCTTCACGCGGTCCAGCGCGCTGCCGTCGGGCAGCGCTTCACCGTGAATGGCGCCCAGCAGCATGTCCTTGGGCATCGTCGTCGCGATCAGGACGTCGTTGGACTGCGTCGCCTGCAGCAAAAGGACCGTTGGGAAGACCTCCTTCATGGTGCGGTAGATCATCGCGGCGAGGTCTCGGCTCACGCCGCGCACGCTCGCCACGTTCACCGCCAGCACGGCGTCGTCCTTCATGTGCGCGCGCACTTGCTCGAAGAACTCGACGGTCACGAGGTGAAAGGGGATGTAGGGCTGCCGGTAGGCGTCCATCATCACGAGGTCGTAGCGGCGGTCCGTCATCTGGAGGAAGATGCGGCCGTCCATCACGATCGGCGTCACCCGAGGATCATCGTCGTCGAACCAGCGCTTGCCCGCCTCGACGACCGCGCCGTCGATCTCCACACCGTCGATGCGGGCGGCGGGGAAGGCGTCGAGCATCTGGCGGGCGATGGTCCCGCCGGCGAGCCCGACGATGAGCACATCTTGCAGGGTGTCCGGGCGGTCCAGCCACAGCGGAGTGGCGGCCATGTAGGTCCAGACCCCGCGAATCTCCTGGCCGTCCCGCGGGCACTTCACGCTGTGCACGCCGACGCCTTCGTTCAGGTACAGGTGAAGGGCGTCTGGGCAGTCCCCGTAGGGCTCCTCGACCACCTGGATGAAGTGGTAGAGCGATTCTTCTTCGTGGAGCAGGCCCGGCATCGGCCGCACGCTGGAGGCTGGCACGAGCATCAGCAGAAGCGCGAGGACCGGGGGCGCCGCAGCCTTCGCGCCGGACAAAAAGCCGGCCGCGCTGACCGCGAGGAAGGTGGCCCCGACCGCGATGAAGGTGTTGCGCACGCCGAGCAGGGGCACCAGCACGAGCGCCGGCAAGAAGCTGCCGACGATGCTGCCAAAGGTGGAGAGCGCGTACAGCCGGCCGGTGGCGGCGCCGGCCGCCTGCACGTCGTCCACCGCGAGGCGGACGGACCACGGGCTCACCATGCCCATGAGCGTGACGGGAGCGGCGAGCAGCAAGATGGTGCCGAGCAGTCCACCGACGAGGCTCACCACCGCGACCACCGGCTCGGCCAGGGCCTGGCCTTGCACGAGTGGGCGCAGCACGGCGCTCGCCGCCTTGAGGATGGGTTGGGCCACGAAGGGAACGGCGAGCACCAGCGTCGCGGCCACGCCCGTCGTGCGGCACAGCGCGGCGAGGGTGGGCTTGCGGTCCGCCATGCGGCCGCCGAGCCAGTACCCGAGCGACAAGAAGCCCATCATCGTCCCGATGAGCGCCGTCGTGACCAACAGCGAGGTGCCGAAGTAGGGCGCGAGCAGCCGCAGGCCCGTCATCTCGACGGCCATCACGGAGCATCCGCTCGTGAACACAAGCAGCATCAACAAGAAGCGGGACGGCATCAGGAGCGGCCTCCAAGGGCTGCGAGGGCCTCGCGGGCTGCGCGGCGCACGGTGGGGTCCAGGTCGGTGGTGCGGGCCTTCAGAAGGTCGACCGCGTCGCGGGCGCGCAGGTCTTCGAGGGCCCGGCAGGCCTCGGCGCGCACCGAGGGGTCCGGGTCTGCCAAGGCCGACATCACGAGGGGAATGGCGGCCTCCGACTCGGTGAACCCGGCGAGCTGGATCGCGTAGAAGCGAAGCGCGGCCTCGGGCGCCGTGCGGTAGGCCTCCTCGATGTCGGGGAGGGCGTCCGTCCGGTCGAACAGGATGGCGTCGAACGCGGCGTCGGAACGGGCATCGTCCGGGTCGAGCAGGGCCTGGAAGAGGTCGGCGTAACGCGGGCGCATGGGGCTCCAGCCGTGGACGCGCCCACCTAACGCCCGCCCGGCGCGCAGGATACGCGCCGACCCGGAGAACCCATGCTCATCCTGCTCAGCAACGACGACGGCGTCGAGTCCCCGGGCCTCGCCGCCTTGGCGGACCACCTTCGCGATCTCGGCACGGTGCAGGTCGTCGCGCCCGCGCAGGAGCAGTCGGCGCGCAGCCATGCCTTCACGATGCACGAGCCGCTGCGGGTCGATCGCCGGGCGCCGGGCTGGTTCGCCGTGTCTGGGACGCCTGCGGACTGCGTCTACGTCGCGCTCCATCACCTCTGTGCGCAGCGCCCCGCCGTGCTGGTGAGCGGCATCAACCGCGGCACGAACCTCGGGGACGACCTTCACTACAGTGGGACGGTCGCGGCCGCCCGCGAGGCCACCTTGGCCGGCATCCCGGCGCTCGCGGTCTCGATGGACGCCCGGCCGGGCCGGCTGGACCGAGACCGTCACTGGGACACCGCCGCCGCGCTCGCGCGCCACGTTGTCCGGCTGATGCTTGACAACCCCCTTCCGCCGCGCGTCTTCCTCAATCTGAACTGCCCGGACGAGCCTGGGGATCGCCTCTCCGGGCTGCACGTCACCCGCGTCGGCCGCCGCGAGTACGCGCCGCGCGTCTCGGAGCAGAAGGACCCCCGCGGTCGCCCGTACTACTGGATCGGCGGCGAGCATCGTGGGTTTTGCGATGAGCCGGGCACCGATGGCCACAGCTTCTCGCGCGGCCACCCGACGTTGTCGCCGGTCGCGGTGGACGTGAACCCGCCGGGGATGGTCGACACCGTCGCGGCGTGGACCCTCCGGGACTCCCCGCGATAGGCGGTTCCCCGGGAGGCTCCCATGAGCGCCATCGAAGACAGCCTGCGCCACCGAATCCGCGACATCCCCGACTTTCCGAAGCCGGGCATCCTGTTCAAGGACATCACGCCCGTCCTCGCCGACCCGAAGCTCTTCCGCGCCACGGTCGATGCCTTCGCGCAGCGCTTCGCCGGTGAGCACGTCGACGTCGTGGTCGGCATGGAGAGCCGCGGCTTTCTGTTCGGGGCCCCGCTCGCGATGGAGCTGTCGGCGGCCTTCGTGCCGGCGCGCAAGCCGGGCAAGCTGCCCTACCGCACCATCGCCCAGGACTACGCCTTGGAGTACGGCACGGCGCGGCTGGAAATCCACGAAGACGCCATCACCCGCGGCCAGAAGGTGCTCATCGTGGACGATCTGCTCGCCACGGGCGGCACGGCCGAGGCGACGGTCGAGCTGGTCCGCCGCCTCGGCGGCACGGTGGCGGCGGCGTGCTTCGTCGTGGAGCTGAGCTTCCTCGATGGGCGGCGGCGCCTGCCGGGGCTGCCGATCCACTCGCTCGTCACGTTCTGAGCGGGAGCGCCGGCCCGCCAAGGGCAGCCCACGCGGCTGCGGCCGCGGCGGGGAGGCCCTCCGGGGCGCCGTTGTTCCAGATGACGGCGTCGGCCAGGGAAAATCGCTGCGCGTTGGACGCCTGCGCGGCGACCCACCGCGCGGCCTCCGCGGCGTCGAGGCCGCTGC
>JBEIVK010000934.1:0-1678 GCA_040373935.1 Alphaproteobacteria bacterium | reverse complement strand
TGGACGACTGGGCGCTCGGCGTCGAGAAGCTGCGCGCCGACCTCGCGCTGCATCAAGCCGGCGTCGCCGCCGCGGCGGCCGCCGAGGCCGAGGCCCAGGCCGCGCTCGACGGCCTGCGGGAGGCGCTCGGGGTGGCGTCGGTGCCGCTCGCCGTCCCGGCCGTGCTGGAAGCGGTGGAGGCGGTCAAGCGCGTGCGCGCCGAGCGCGCGGCCCAGCGGCAGGCGATCCGCCTCGCCGAACAGGGCGTGGATGACGCCCGGCGGCGGGTCGAGGCCGCAGAGGCGGGCCGCGCGCAGGCCGAGCGGGTGTGCGGTCGGGCGGCGGGAGAGTGGGCGGCCTTGGCCGGTCGGTGGGGCGGGCCGGCCGATGGCGCGTCGGTCACGGCGCAGCCTTGGCTCGCGGTGGTCTGCGAAGCGCGGGCCCGCCACGCGGCGCGCGACGAGGCCGCGCGGGCGCTCGCCGAGGTGGACGAGACGATCCAGGCCTTCGACGCCTGCACGCGCCCGCTCCTCGCGCTGCTCGACGGCGATCCCGGGCCCGCGCAGCGGGTGGAGCTGCTGGAGGCGCGCGTGCGAGAGGCGCGCGAGCGCGCGCTGCTGCGCGCAGAGGCGCAGTCGCGCCTGCTGGTGGCGCAGGCGCGAGAGCGGGACGCTGAGGAGGACGCCGCGCGGGCCGATGCCGCTTGTGGAGAGGCGGTCGCCGCCGCCGGGCTGTCCGAGCGGTCCGAGGTCCCCGCCGCGCTCGCGCGCGTCGAGCGGGCCACGCCGCTGGTGGAGCAGCGCTCCGCCTTGCAGGCAGCGCTCGGGGGGGCCTCCGTGGAGGCCCTTCGCGCCGAAATTCAGGGCCGCTCGCTGGAGATGCTCCGGGCCGCTGCCCACGAGGCGGAGCAAGAGGTGGCCGCAGCGAGGGAGGCCCGAGACCAAGGCCGTGCCGCGCTCGATGCCGCCGTCGCGTCGCGTGCGCAGGTGGATGGCGGCGCGCGCGCCGCCGAGGAGGCCCAGTCGGTCGCCCGGCACGCGGCGTCCGTCCGCCAGTATACCGATGATTTGGTCCGCGAGCGCGCCGTGTCTTGGATGCTGGCCGAGCTGCAGAAGGTGCTCGGCGCGACCGCCGAGGATGGCGCGGTCCGGCGGGCGGGCGAGGTGTTCTCGGAGTTCACCGGAGGGTCCTTCGAGGGCCTGGGGGTGGTCCACGACACGGTGGACGGCCGTCAGATGCGCTACCTCGTGGGGCGTCGGTCGAACGGCGAGCTCCTGGTGCCCTCCGAGATGAGCGATGGCACCCGGGACGCGCTCTGGCTGGCGTTGCGGTTCGCCGTCATCGAGGGCGAGCTGGACCGCGGCGTCGTGCTGCCGGTCGTTCTGGACGACGTCTGCGTGCATCTCTCCGAGGACCGCACGGCCGCGGTGCTCCGGTTGTTCGGGTCGCTCGCGCAGCGCACGCAGGTCATCTGGTTCACCCACCACGCGTCGGTCGCGGCGCTCGCGGCCAAGGTGGTGCCCGACTGCGAGGTCATTCGACTCTCGCCCCGCCCTGCGGGCACCCCGCCGGTGCGGCTCGCGGCGCCGCCGCCCGACCCTCTGGACGGCTCCTCCGGGCGTGCGGCGAGGGCCGGCGGTCGGCCAGCGGGTGGGGCGGGCGCCGGGGCCCCCGGGGGCGCTGCGCCGCGGCCTCGGGC
>JBEIVK010000625.1:0-2826 GCA_040373935.1 Alphaproteobacteria bacterium | reverse complement strand
GCGTCGCCGCAAATGGCACGCAGGCGCGCGAGGGGCGCCGCCCAGGCCGCGCCGAGCCGAAGGCCGACCTCCTGCCACAGCGGCGCCGCGACGCGCGCAGCGGCGGCGTCCAAGGCGGCGCGGACGTCGGGGCGCAGCGGTGCGTCAGCCATGGCCCGCGCCCCCCCTCCGGCCGCGTGGGCGCCGACCTTCGGTGAGCTGCCGAACGTGATGCGCCGTGACGCCTTGCTCGCGCGCCAGGTCAGCGATGGAGATGCCTTCTTCGACCCAGCGCCGGAGGATGCGGTTGTCGGTGGGAGAGAGCTCGTCGAGGGTGCGCCGGTACTCGAAGTGGAGCTGGAGACGGTTCTCGGGATCTGTGTCGTCCGTGAGGGCCTCGGACAGGGAGAGGCCGCCGTCCGGCGGCTCGGCGTCGAGGGAGACCGGCGCCCAGGGAGGGGAGATGCGTCTCGCGAGCGCCGGGATCTCGGACGGGCCGTCGGAGACGAGGATGTGCTTCAGCCAAGCCAGATAGACGGCGTCCGGCGCGTGGCGGAAGCTGCCGCCGGCGTCCGACGGGTCGGGTGGCCAGGGGATCGGCGCCGCCGGCGCGCGGGGCGCCGCCGCAGACACCTTCCCGTTGCGGTGGACGAGGAAGTCGTCGGGGTGCGCTTGCACGACGCGGCGCAGCTTGTCCTCGACCGACCGCTGCCGCGCGTCCCGCTCGGCTTGGCGCCGCCCGATGGCCCGGCGTAGGGCGGCGCGCACCGCGGCGTGGGGGGCGTCCTCGGCGGCGACGCGGCGGCACCAGCCGCGCAGCGAGACGCCGTCCTCGGCCAGCGCCTCGATGAACCGCAGCACGGCGTCCTGGGTGCGCTCCTCGCGGTCTTCTCCGTCGGCGATGTGGAGCGCGGCCTCGGCGAGGAGGGCGCGACTCAGGGCATCCTCGGCCGCGTGTTGGGCGGCGACCGTGCGCGCTCCAGCGACGGCGGCGACGAGTGCGTGCCAGTCCATCCCCACGGTTGCCCTGCCCCTGGCGGCCCAAGTGGAGCCGCACTGGGAGACGTAACCGCCGGGGCTGTCCCCACGCCCGCTCGAGGGCCGGTGGATTTTTCTTTGCCGTGCGCACACGGGGCGCGTGTCCTCGCCCGGGGGGTGTCGCCGGCAGGCGCCGGCAGGGAGCACCCCGATGTTCTGGATCGCAGCGGCCGCGGTGGCCGTCCTCGTTGTCAATCATTTCTGGGATCGCATCGTCCAGTGGGCGTCCACCACGCTCGCCGATGCCGTTGGCGAGCTGCTCGGCGCGGAAGCGCGAGATCTGCTGCTGCGCGCGCTCGTCGAGGCGGACAAGCTCGTCGTTGGCGCGCGCTCGGCGGCGGCGGCCCTGTGGGGAAAGGTGAAGGCAACCGTCCTCAAGGCCCTCATCGAGCTGGAGCGCCTCACGGGCAGCCGCTTCGTCAAGCGGCTCGTGACCTACCTCGCGAAGAACCTCGAGGGAGAGAAGCGCTTCGTCCGTGTGGTCCAGGAAGAACAGGTCGCCTGGGACGACCTCCCGGACGACGCGCGGGAGAACTTCCTGCGCGGGCGCAAGGTTGACGCTGCCGATCTCCAGCTCCCGGCCACCCTGCACCACTGAATCCGCCCACGCCACTGAATCTCGGAGGCATCCATGTTTCGCAAACCCCAAGGCACATCCGGGGTCCCGCCCCGGACGTCCAATCCGTTCTCCCTGGTCCGGGACGCCCTCGGCTCCCTGCTGGACACCGGCCCCTCCGAGCTGACGACCCTGGCGACGTCCCAGCTCACCGAGATGGCCGCCGCGCTCGGGCTGGCCGCGCCTGCCGACGGCGCCGCGCTGCTCCACGACTTCTTCGAGGGGTCGCGCAGCGGAGCGCCGCCGCGGGCCCCGGCGTGGCTCAACCACCTCAGCGTGGAGGTCGCGCCGGAGCCGCCGCCCTCCCGCGGCCTCCATGTCTCGATGTCCGTTCAGATGGGCGACGCGCTCCCCAAGCGGGTCACCTTCGCCGCGCGGTGGGATGACCTCCCTGCCGGCCTGCGGGCGGCCAGCTTGCGGGAGCCGGACCGCACGTCCTGGACCCTCTGGCACCGCGCCGCGGGACCCGGGGCCACCGCCCCTGCGGGCGGGACATCGACGGGCGGCGGGGTGCGCTGATGCTGTTCACGCTTCTCATGGCAGCGGCCGCCGTCGCGGGTGTGGGCGCCGTGGTGTTCTGGGACGACATCCGGGACTGGGCGATGGGCGTCGCGCACGACTGGGTGCGCGAGCACCTGGGCGCGTCGGCCGCGGCGCTGTTGACCGAGGTGGTGGTCCGCCTCGACCGGCCCATCGTCGCGATTCGAAACCGGGTGCGGATGGTGGTGCGGGCGCGGGTCACCGGCCGCGGCGTCCGCACCGTCAGCGCCGAGGACATGTCGGCCGACGACCTGCCGGACGACATCCGGCAGCAGCTCCAGAGCGGCCGCAGCGTCGAGCACACGTACTCGGTCTGAGCGCGCACCGCAGAGCGCATCTCTTCGTCTCATCCGCATCTTTTGGAGTCCTCGCCATGTCCCGCGCCCTCTGTTCTCGCCACGGGCTGCCCTTCGAGCCCATCTCTGGCGCCGTCGACCTCGAAGATTTGGGCTTCTCCCGCCTCTCCCAGCGGGTGAGCCTCAGCGGGCTGCCGGCCGCCCGGTGCCCCCGGTGCCGGGAGGAGGGGGCGCCCGCGTCCGTCGGCGAAGCCTGGCGCGGCTGGGTGCGGTCGCTCGTGCCGACCCTCGGCCATGCGGTGGGGCCGGACGGCGCACCGCTACACCTCTCCCTCCACGTCGGCGGCGGCGACGGGG
>JBEIVK010000869.1:0-1847 GCA_040373935.1 Alphaproteobacteria bacterium | reverse complement strand
GGGCCCGCGGGCGGGCGGGGCCCCGGCGAGCCACCAGCCCTCGGCGGGGCCGCTGTCGAGGCGGCGGCGCTTGTGGTGCAGATCGCCCAGGAAGCGCAGGAGCGCTGGCGACGCGGGGGCGCCGTCCGCGTCGGGCATGCCGGCGCGGGTGGACCACGGGACCTCGCCGCCTTGGCGCCGCCAGCGCACGAAGGCGGGCACGTAGTCGAGCAGAGCCTGGTGGACCCACCCAGCGGCCCACGCGGGGTTCGCCGGGTCCACCGGGAACTCTTGCAGGAAGTTGGCCTCCGGGCAGCGGACCAGGACGACGGTGGCGCCCTGGGCGTTGCGCGTGAGCTTGGCCACGAAGACGTAGGTGCCGTCGTCGGGCAGCAGGTGGCCGTCGGCGAGCGCCGGGACGTCCAGGCGCAAGCCGGCCCGCCCACCCGACTGCACGAAAGTGCCGAGGTCAAACCCGCCGAAGACGCCGGGCGGGACCTGCCCGCCGGTGAGCGTCAGGTCCGGCCAGCCGTACTCGACGAAGCCGCGCAGCAGGTGGGCGTGCGGATCGTCGAAGGTGGAGAAGGCGGCGGGCACGGGCCGGAGATCAGTCCTTGAAGACGCTGTTGAGGAAGGGCAGGCCGTTCTCGTTCTGGCCGATGGCCTCGCCGTTCTGGAGCTTCTGGCCCAGGAGGTAGGCGTCGTAGGCCGTGAGCCACGGGATGATCATGCCGATGCCCGTGCAGGACAGGATGAGCGTGGCGCCGATCGACATCATGGCCTTCTTCTGCTGGCCCATCAGGAAGTAGCCCCCACCCCCGAGCAGCATGAGGTTGAGGACGGCCACGATGACGGGGTTGGTGTCCGGCTTCTGAATCATCTCACCCATGGTGCACTCCATTCTGCGCGGGGCGGTGTGCCGCGTTGCCGCGGACACTACGACGCGGCGGGCGCCGTGGCAAGGGGTGAGGCCTCAGTTGGGGGCGTCCACCCAGGCCGGGTACAGCGGAGCGATGCCCTCTGCGGGGAGCAGCAGATCGTAGGGCTCGCCGTCGTAGGAGATGTCGTTGAGCGTGTACGCGGAGGTGAAGGTGGCGAGCCCGGGTGGCAAGCCAAAAAAGGCAAAGCGGCCGGTGTCTCCGGTGACCGCGCCATCGGCGAGGCTGATGCCCTGGTTGTCGAGGTAGCAGGGGGTGTGCGACGCGCCGTCGGCGTCCACCACCGCCACCGTGCCCGTGTTGACGAGGGGCAGCTCGTCGGTGTCTTCGCCCACCGGCAGGAAGAGGCGAAGCTCCCCTTCGATCACCGCGCCCGGCTCTGCGGCCTTCGGGCAGTTGCCGAAGGTCGCCCGGAGGCCGTCCAAGAAGTCGACCGGCCGCGCAAAGAGCGTGCCGTCGGGCGCCTCGACGTCCCCGGCGAGGCTGTAGCCGGTGAAGGCCGTGGGCAGGTGGCCAGCCGCCCGGAGCTCGAGCCGGAACTGGGCGGTGGCCGGGATGTCCACGGCGAAGGTGCCGTCGCCCTCTGCCGTCGCCGCGGCGTAGTCCGCGCCCGACGCATCCCGCACCTGCACGTCTGCTCCGCCGACGATGGGCGCATCCTCGGCGGGCCCCTCCAGCACGCGGCCCCGCAGCTCGACGGTGGTGAGCGGGCCGCGGCAGGCGAGAATGGCCACGCAGACGAGGGGAGCGGCGGGGCGGAGCATCATGGCAGGGACACGCTCGGCAAGGTGAAGAGGGTCGGGCCCTCGCCGGTGGCCGCCGCCTCGACGGCCGCCCCGGTGGCGCTGCGCAGGGTGGCGACCCACGGGCCCGGCGCGAGGCCGCCCACCAGCAGGAGGGCGGCGGGCTCGTCGATCGTGGCGGCGACGG
>JBEIVK010000669.1:0-2618 GCA_040373935.1 Alphaproteobacteria bacterium | reverse complement strand
GGCCTCGGCGGCGCGCCGCTCGGCGTGGCTGAGCGCGAGCCCGAGGGAGAGCTGGGCCGCCGCGGTCGCGCCGAGCAAGGCCCGCCCGCGGGGGCTGCGCGACCACAGGCGGGCGACCATCAGGGCGAGCGGCAGGGCGGCCGGGAGCAGGTAGCGCGGCGCCGCGAAGTTGTGCCCGAACAGCACGCCGAGGACCACGGCGAGGGCCCACGCGGCGAGGAGGAGGGCGTCCGCTCCGGCCCGCCCGTGAGGGGCGGCGATCTGGACGTGGAGGCCGATGACGACGAACAGCAGCGCGCCTGGCAGGGCGAAGGCCAGGAGGGCAAGGCGCCCGGCGCCCGGATGGCCGGAGGGCGCGCCGAGCGCCACCACCGCCAGCGCGAACAGCACGGCGGCGAGCCAGAGCACCGCCCAGCGGCGCGCGAGGAAGGGGAGGGGCAGCAGAACGAAGCCGAGGCGCGCCGCGACCCCGCAGAGGCGGCCGAAGAAGGAGCCGCGCCCGATGGTGTCTGCGGTGTGCAGCACCTCCCAGAGGTGGGGCCGGCCGTAGCGGCTGGCCAAGAACCCCTCGACCCCGAGCCAGAGGGCGCCTGCGAGCGCGAGGGCGGCCCATGGCACGCGGCCGCGGGCCCAGCCGTGGAGGGCGATGACGGGAAAAAGGAGCAACGCCGGATACTTGGTGGAGGCGGCCGCGCCGAGCAGCAGGCCGGCAGGGGCCCACCACGCCTGCCCGGGGCGGTCCTCCACGACGCAGGCCACGGCGGCGGCGCTGAGGGCGGCGACCATGAGGTCCGGCATGAGCCCGCGCTGCAGGCCCAGCAGCACGACGGGCGAGCTGAGCGCGAGGGCGGCGGCGACCCGGGGGGCGTCCGGGACGAAGCGCACCGCGAGGCGCCCGGCCGCCCAGCCGTAGAGCATGGCCCACGGCAGCGCGGCCGCGATCTTGAGCGGGAGGAGCGCGGCGGGCGAGACATTCGCCCGGCTGGCCCACGCCTTCACCCACCACAAAAACAGCGGCGGGTGAGCGAACAGATAGGTGTCGGCCGCCGGTGCTGCGCCGGCCGGCTGCCACGGGCGCCACCAGTCGTAGGGGCGCCCCCAGGGCAGCGCCCCCGCGATCTCCAGGTAGGACTCTTCATCCAGGACGGCGACCGGGCCGGTCAACAGCACGCAGAGGACGGCGGCGGCCCCGACGGCCCCAAGGCGCGTCGGAACCCGCACGGCTCAGACCGCCACGGCGAAGGCGCGCAGCGCGTCGTTCAGGCTGGTCTTGCGGTCGGTGCTCTCGGTGCGCTGCCCGATGATGAGCGCGCAGGGCACGCCGTAGGTGCCGGCCGGGAAGGCCTTGGGCCGCGTGCCGGGGACCACCACGCTGCGCGGCGGGACGTAGCCGCGGGTGACCCGCTCCTCCGGGCCCGTCACGTCGACGATCGGCGTCGAGGCGGTGAGCACGA
This sequence comes from Alphaproteobacteria bacterium, assembly GCA_040373935.1. Taxonomy (GTDB): domain Bacteria; phylum Myxococcota_A; class UBA796; order UBA796; family UBA2385; genus JBEIVK01. The sequence continues at coordinate 1,164 of JBEIVK010000669.1, read as the reverse complement.
CGTTGGCCCCGAGCACCGCCTCCGCGCCCACCCGCACGCCTTCGACCACGATGGCCCGCGAGCCGATGAAGGCGCCGTCTTCGATGATGACCGGCCGCGCGCCCGGCGGCTCCAATACGCCGCCGATGCCCACCCCCCCGGAGAGGTGGACGCCGCGCCCAATCTGCGCGCAGGAGCCCACCGTCGCCCAGGTGTCCACCATCGTCCCGGCGCCCACCCAGGCCCCGATGTTGACGTAGCCGGGCATGAGCACGCAGCCGGGCTCCAGGTGGGCGCCGCGCCGCACGTGCCCCGGCGGCACCACCCGGACGCCTTGCGCGGCGAGGCCGTGCTTGAGGGGGATCTTGTCGTGGAACTCGGAGGGGCCGGCCGTCCACGTCTGCATGGTCGCGCGCCGGAAATACAGGAGGATGGCCTGCATCACCCAGGCGTGGACCTCCCAGTCGCCGTCGGTGCCGAGCGGCGGCGGGCTGGCCACCCGCAGGCGCCCGGTGTCGAGCGCGTCGATGACCGCCTCGACGGCCTCGCCGTCCGGGTTGCCGGTGGTGAACGCGGTGGAGATGCGTGCTTCGAGGGCGGAGAAGTCAGTCATCGGGCCTGCAGCGCGGCGCGCCAGTGGGGGAGGGAAGCGCGGAGGTCGTCCTCGGGGAGGATGACCGCCACGCGGATGTAGCCGGCGCCGCCGCCGGCGACCCCGAAGGAGGATCCCGGGGCCACGACGATCCCGGCGTCGAGGAGGTGGGCGGCGAAGGCGGTGTCCGACCAGCCGGGCGGGGTTCGCACCCAGAGGTAGAGGGTGGCGTCGGCGGGCAGGACGTCGAGGCCAGCCTCTCGGAGCGCGTCGACGAGCAGGGCCTTTCGCCGGGCGAGCCCCACGCGGCGCTGCGCGACGTGCGCGTCGTCCTCCCAGGCCGCCGCGGCCGCGGCGTTGACGAAGTCCTGGGGCGCGAGGCCGGGGTTGGTGCGGTGGTCCGACAGGCGGGCGATCACCGCCGGATCACCGGCGAGGAAGCCGCTCCGGTAGCCGGTCATCCCGGAGCGCTTGGAGAGGCTGTGGACGACGAGGACGTTCTCCAGCCCGGCCTCCAGCAGCGAGGCGGGCGGCGCACCGGTGTAGACGTCGGCGTAGGTCTCGTCGTTGACGAGGACCACGTCAAAGGCGCG
>JBEIVK010000654.1:0-2668 GCA_040373935.1 Alphaproteobacteria bacterium | reverse complement strand
GGGGCGCCCCGACGGGCCGGTGCCGCGCGCGGCACGGAGCGGCGGCGCCGCGACCCCCCGCAGAGACCCGGTGCCCGGCCGGCGGCCGGGCAGGCGCCCGTCAGCGCAGGGCGCGGATCTTGGGGTTGCGCCGGGCGTCGTCGTCGTAGACGACCTCCATCCGGCCCAGGGCGGCCTCGGTCGCGGCGTCGACCTTCCAGCCTTCGAGCACGCCGGAGACGCGCATGATCTCGGAGGGGCGGACGTCGTCGTCGAAGTCCTCCACGCCGTCGTCGGCGGGGCGGATGATGTCGCGGATGCGGCCGTTGGCGGCGGCCATCTGGCGGGTGAGGCTGGCGAGCAGGACCCGCCGGAGCGCCATGCCGCGGCTGGTGGGCTCGCCGAGGAGGGTGGCCCACGCGCGGCGGTCCAGGGTGCCGACGATGGCGGGGCCGGCGGCGGTGCACGTCGCGCTGCGGGGCTCGCGGTCGATGAGGGCCATGTGGCCGACGAGGGCGGGGGCCTCAAGCGTGGCCAGGGCGCGAGGCTGGCCATCCGGGCCGCGGCGGGTGACCTGGAGCGTGCCCTGGTAGAGGAAGGCCATGTCTTCGCCGGGCTCGCCCTCGGTGCAGAGGGCCTCGCCGTCGGCGAGGCGCCGAATCGTCGCGGCCTGCAGCACGGCGGCGAAGCTGTGCGGCGCGACCCCGCGCACGGGGTGGGCGTCGAGGAAGCGCTGTGCGTGGTCGAGGAGGGTGGCCATCAGCGCGCCCCGAACAACGACGCGAGGCGGCCGCGCAGCGTGGGGGGCGGCGGTGGCGGGGCGGCGGCGGCGGGGCCGGGCGGGGCGGGCGCCGGGGCCTCGGCTTTCCAGACGCCCTGGATGGCGAGGTTGGTGCTGCGGATGCGCCGCGAGAGCGTGCCGAGCAGGTGCTGCTCCAGAAGGACGACCGCGGGATTTTGCCCGGCGAGATCCATCACTTCGGGGCGCAAGACCAGCGCGCGCGAGGGCTCGCGGGCGCGCACGGTGGCGGTGCGGCGGGCGCCCGGCAGGAACAGCGCGGTCTCGCCGACCACTTCGCCGGGGTGGACCTCGCCGATGGTGCGGGTGGCGCCGCCCTCTTGCACCTCGACGGTGAAGCGACCGGAGAGGAGGAGGAGAGCGGACTCTGCCGCATCGCCCTGGCGGAAGACGGGCTGCGCGATGGAGAAGCTGACCGCCGGCGCCACTTGCAACAGCGCCTGCAGGCTCGGGCGCGGCACGGCCTGGAACAGGTAGAGCGCGGAGAGGGTGTCGATGTCAGAAGACATGGGCTAACCTGGGGGATGGCCGGGATGCACCGCGATGGCCCGCCAGGGACCCGCGGCGTCCCGCGCGAGCAATACGCCGGCGCAGTACGACTGCGGCCAGAGACCGGGCGGGTGGAAGCGCGCCACCACGGCTTGCAGCGTGGGGTGGTGCACGACGCAGACCCGCGGCGTGTCGGTGAGGTGGAGGAGGAGGTCCAGCGCGTCGTCGTCTTCGGGGGGGAGCAGCGGCGCGGCGTCGAGGGGGCCGCCGGTGCGGGCGGCGACGCGGGCGGCCGTCTCGCCGGTGCGGGCGGTGGCCGTGGACTGCACGCGCGCGGCCCCCAGCACGCTGCCCACCCAGTCTCCTGCAGCGTCGGCCATGCGCTGACCGGCAGGCGTGAGCCCGGGGTCAATCCGGCCGACGACGGGCTCGGCGTGGCGGAGGAGGACGAGACGCATGGCACCAGGATAACCGCTTGGGACCGTCTGGACATTCGGGGGACAACCTATGAAAGACCTTCGCTCCCAGCTTTCCGCTGCGTTGGGTGTGCCCGTGCCCGCCGTGTCCCCGGCGGCGCTCCCCGCGGCGGCCCCCGGCCCCCTCGACCCCGACGCCCACCTCATCGATCCGTGGCTGGAGGCGCTCCGCCCGCATTGCCGCGCCCTCGGGCTGGAGCTCGGCGCCCGCCCCGTGCTCGGGCATGCGCGCCAGCTCACCGATCAAGCCGTCAAAAAGCTCAAGGACGCCGGCCGCGGCCGGGACGCCGCCGCCCTCGCCGACCTGCGGGACCGCTTCTTCGATCGCCGGGACAAGGCCGGCTGGGCCGCCCTCAAGGATGCATTCGCGGCCGACGCCCTCCCCGAAAAGACCTACCGCGCCCTCAAGCAGGAGGGCGCCTGCCCCCACCAGGCCCTCGCGCGCCTTGCGCGCATCCCCGCGGCCGAGCGCGTCGGCATGGGGCATGCCCGGCTGCGAGAGCGCCTCCTCGGCACCTGAAGGGCCGGCCCCGCCCCCGGCCGGCCTCTCATCGCGCCGTCACCCGTCATCCCCGACCTCTCGCGGGTGGCTCGTGTACACTGAGGGCCGACTCGTCCCAGGGTTTTCCGATGCTCCTCGCCCTCGTCGCCGCCCTCGCCACGGCCCCGGCCCACGGCGCCGACCTCATCCTCAACGGCGCCACGGTCAACCTGTCCGGCACGCTCACCTACGGCACGGTGCGGCTCACCAACGGCGCGCGCATCAACGTCACCGCCTACGACGGCACCGCCGGCACCGGCCAGCTGCGCATCATCGCCGACAGCATCACCATCGACAGCACCTCGGCCATCGTCGCCGACGCCGCGGGCCATCGCGGGCGCACGGACGCCAGCGGCGAGGGCCCCGGCGGCGGCGTCGGCGGCG
>JBEIVK010000821.1:0-1968 GCA_040373935.1 Alphaproteobacteria bacterium | reverse complement strand
GAGGCTGCGCCCAGCGCAGCACGTGGCCGCCGTGGGGCGCCGCCGCGCCCAAGATCCGCGGCGCCAGCCAGTCCCCGTCCGCGGGGCCCAGGGCGGCCCGCAGCGCCGCGTCGTCCCACAGCGCGTCCCCGCCCTCGGCTCCCCCCGCCTCCGCGTCGGTCGCCGAGGCGAAGGCGCCGCTGGGAAGCGAGAGCACGGCGTCCATCCAGCCGAGGGCCGCTTCGGCCACCGCCGCGAAGGCGGGCTCGCCGAGCACCACGGCGGCCTCGGCGTAGACCGGCGCGAGCTGGGCGTTGTCGGCCAGCATCTTCTCGAAGTGGGGGACCTCCCAGCGGGTGTCGGTGCTGTACCGGCAAAAGCCACCGTCCAGCAGGTCTCGCATGCCCCCGCGGGCCATGCCGTCGAGGGTCCCCCGCAGCAGACCGGCGGCCTCGCCCTGCGGGTCCTGCCGGGCCAAGGCGAGCAGGGCCGGCCAGGCGCCGTGGGGCGGGAAGCGCGGCGCGGGGCCGAAGCCGCCGTTGTCTCGGTCGAAGGTGCGGCGCAGGCTTGGCATCCCGCCGCCGAGCCAGTCCGGCCTGCCGGCCGCCGCGGCGGCCGTGGGCACCCGGGCCCGCGCCTCCACGTGCGCGTGAACGTCCGCCAGCAGGGCGTCCAGCTCGGGCCCGCCCTGCGCCCACACGGCCGCGACGTGCCGGAGCACCTCCGTGAAGGAGGGCTGCCCCGGGCGCCCGATGGGCGGGAAGTAGGTGCCGCCGAAGAAGGGCCGTCCATCCGGCGCGAGAAAGACCGTCATCGGCCAGCCGCCGCGGCCTCCGGTGAAGGCCATCACGGCGTCCATGTAGAGCGCGTCGACGTCCGGCCGCTCCTCGCGGTCCACCTTCACGCTCACGCAGACCTCTGCGAGCAGGGCGGCCACCGCCGGGTCGGCGAAGGACTCGCGGGCCATCACGTGACACCAGTGACACGCCGCGTAGCCTACGGACAAAAAGATGGGCTTCTGCTCCGCTTTCGCGCGGGCGAAGGCTGCGTCTCCCCACGGGTACCAGTCCACGGGCCCCGCTGCGTGCTGGCGGAGGTAGAGGCTCGCGGCGTCGGCGAGGCGGGACGGGGAGGGCATGGGGGCTCCGACGGGCCCTGGGCGCTAACCCAGGGCCCGCGCAGCACCTTAGCCGCGCAGGGCGGCGTGGAGCGCGGACTCGACCTCGGCGATCGGGCGGTCGGCGTCGATGTCGACCACCCGGACGTTGGCGCGGAGCCACCCGAGCACGGGCGCGGTGTCCCGGTGGTAGGTCTCGATGCGGGCGCGCACGACGTCTTCGGCGTCGTCCTTGCGCTGAACGACCTCGCCGCCGCACTTGTCGCAGACCTTGTCCGCCGCCGGCGGGTTGTGGGCGATGTGGTACGTCGCGCCGCAGGCGAGGCAGGTGCGCCGCCCGGACAGCCGTGCGATGACGACCGCGTCGTCCACGACGAGGTTCAGGGCGAGGTCGATGCGGCGCCCGTGGGCGAGCAGCCAGGCCTGGAGCAGCTCGGCCTGGCGCACGGTGCGCGGGAAGCCGTCGAACAGCGCGCCGGCCGCAGCGTCTGGCTCCGCCAGCCGGGTTGCGACGATGTCCACGACGACGTCGTCTGGCACGAGCTGGCCCTGGTCCATGTAGCCCTTGGCGAGCAGCCCGAGGGGCGTGCCTCCCTTCAGGTGCTTGCGGAAGATGTCGCCGGTGGAGACGTGAATGACGCCGGTGGCGCCGCGCACGGCGTCGGCCTGGGTGCCCTTGCCCGCTCCGGGCGGCCCGAACAGCAGGAGATCCATGGTGTCGTTCCTCGCTTCGAGGGGCTAACCTTGGGCGCTCGCACCGGCCGCGGGCCGGGGTATGGCCCCCGTCAACTCTGGAGCGCTCCATGCGTCTGATCGTCTGTCTGTTCCTCGTTGCGTGCGGTGCGTCCGAGCCCGCCGCGCCCCCGGCCGAT
>JBEIVK010000295.1:0-5222 GCA_040373935.1 Alphaproteobacteria bacterium | reverse complement strand
GCGGGGTGGGCAGCCACGCGAGGTACACGAGGTGCAGCAGCGGCAGCAGCAGGGCCTCGGCGGCGGTGCCCGTGCGCTGGCGCGGCACGGCGGTCACCACCGCCGTCTCGCGGCCATCCGGCGCCGCGGCGAGCAAGTCCAGCACGCGCAGGAGGCCGTCCGGGGCGAGGCGCACGTCGGCGTCCAGGAACAGCAGCACCTCGCCGCGGGCGGCCTCGCCGAGCCGGTGGCAGGCGTGCGGCTTTCCCACCCAGCCGGCGGGCAAGGGGACGCCGGTGAGCACGCGCACCCGCGGGTCCAGCGCCGCCTTCTCCGCGAGGATGCGCGGGGTGGCGTCCGTGGAGCCGTCGTCGTAGACCAGAATCTCCGCGATGGGGCCCGCGGCGCCGCGCAGCGCGTCGAGGGCGGCGCCGATGGCCCGCTCCTCGTTCCGGGCCGGGATGAGCACGCTGACCGTGGGCCCCGCGGCAGGGGCGGGGCGGCCGCGCGGCCAGAGCAGGGCGTTGAACGCCACCATGCCCACCGGAAGCAGGGCAGGCCCCGCCACCGCGAGCGCGCCGAGGGCCTCCGCGGGGCTCATGCGGCGCCGACCGGCAGCGCAGCCGGGCGCCCGAGCAGGCGCCCCCAGCGGCCCGCGACCGGCCCGGCGAACAGCGGCAGCCACGGGGAGTCCGCGCCTTCGGGGTGGTGGACGCGCATGCGAACGAGGGGGCGGAGGACCGGAGGGTCGAAGCGCGCCGGCGCGACCAGCTCGGCGAGGCCGCGGGCCCGCGCGTCGCCACACACACCCTCGACGAGGAAGCGCTGGTAGAACGGGCCGTCGTCCACGCCGTGCAGGAGGCGCACGGCGACCGGGCGGCCGTCCGGGTCGTCGAAGGACAGGCGGGCAGGCCAGCGCAGCCCCCAGATCGAGCGGCGCTCGGCGTCCACCCGGATGGCGGCGCCGTCGGCGACGCGGGTCGCGCCGTCCGGCCGCACCTCGAGCACGAGGTCCCGCGCCGGGGCGTCCCCATCGGCGACGAGCCGGTAGAACACCAGCTCACGGTCCGGGAAGGCGAGCCGGCCCCACCACCAGCGGCCGATGCCGAGGGTGTGCAGAGGCGCAACCCCGGCGTTGCGGTCGTGGTAGGCGCGCCCCTCTCGCGCGAAAGCCCAGCCGCCACACCGCACATCGGCGCGGCCGCGGGCCGCGAGGCAGAGGGGCGCCCATTCGTGGTCCGGCAAGGAGGCGGAGGCCGGCGCCGCCCCGCCGCCCCGCACCCAGCCGTCCACCTCGACCGCGCCGCTGAGCCGGCCGGCCCCGCCGGGGGCGGGCAGGTCGATCGCCGCGCGAAGGCGAAAGGCGCCGTCCTCCTGCCAAGAAGCGACGATCTCGGTGTCCCCGAAGCGCCACGTGCAGCCGCCCGCGCCGCCCGGGCCGGAGGGGGCAGGCGTGTAGGCGCAGCGGGACGGATCCCGCTCTTGGAGGAGGTAAAAGCTCTCTTTGCCGCCCTCATACACCGCGAGGTTGATCGAAGGGCGCGCGGCGGCGGGGAGGGCGGCCCCCGCGCGGATGGCGCCCGTCACGCCCGGCAGGAACGGCAGGCCCCAACTCCAGATGAACACGAGGCCGTCCCCCGCGTCGTCCAGCAGGTCGACGTACCACCACGCGAAAGACCCGGGCGCCGCGAGGAGGGCGGGCGGCACGAGGGGTGCGGGGGCGGCGAGGGTGATCATGCAAGGCCCGAGATGCGCGCGAACTGTTTGCGAACCATCTACGCGGTGTGTATATGGTTTGCAAGTGGTTCGCCGCCGCGGCCCCTCGCCCTTCTCCTCTAAGCACGGAGCGCCCCTTGTCCAGCCACGACGTGATCGTCCTCGGCGCAGGCCCCGCCGGGCTGGCCCTCGCCGGCGGCCTCGCGGCCCGCGGCCTGGGGGTCTGCCTCGTCGCCCCGGACCCGAACGCCCGCTGGCTCCCCAACTACGGCGCCTGGGCCGACGAACTCGCCGGGCTGGACCTCGCGCCCGCCGTCTCCCGCACCTGGGCCTCTCCCCTCGTCCACGCCGACGGCCGGGAGCACACCCTGCCGCGCCGCTACGTCAAGCTCGACACGCCGCGCCTCCAGGCGCTGCTGCACCAGCGCGCCTCCGCCGTCTCCGTCGTCGCCGGCCGCGCGGTCGCCCTCGAGCCCACCCGCCACGGGCAACAGGCCCGCCTCGCCGACGGCCGCACCCTCGCCGCACGCCTCGTCGTGGATGCCACCGGAGAAGGCCACTTCGTCGGGCGGCGCTGGGGCGGCCGCCCCGCCGTGCAGGCCGCCTACGGCCAACTCCTCCGCGTCGACGCCCACCCCTGGGACCACGGCGAGATGGTGCTGATGGACTTCCGCGCCGCCTCCGGCCGCGGGGCCTCCCTGCCCGGCGACGACGAGGCCGCGGACCCGACCTTCCTGTACGCGCTCCCGCTCGGCCGCGACCTCGTCTTCGTCGAAGAGACGAGCCTCGCCCGCCGCCCGGCCCTGCCCCCCGCCGTGCTGGCCGCCCGCCTCTCTCGCCGCCTCGTCCGCATGGGCATCCGCCGCCGCGAAATGCTCGAAGAAGAGCACTGCTTCATCCGCATGGGCGGCGCGCTGCCGCGCCTGGACCAGCCAACCCTCGGCTTCGGCGCGGCCGCCGGGGTCGTGCACCCCGCCACCGGCTACCAGCTCGCCCGCAGCCTGCAGGCCGTCGCCCCCGTGGCCGACGCCATCGCCGCAGCCCTCGCCGCCGGCACCCCCGCGGGCCCGGCCGGCTGGGACGCCCTCTGGCCGCGGGACCGCCAGCGCGCCTGGGAGCTCTACCAGTTCGGCCTCGACGCCGTCTGCCGCATGGACGCCGCGCAGACCGGCCGCTTCTTCTCCGCCTTCTTCCAGCTCCCCCCCGAGGTCTGGACCGGCTTTCTCTCGGGCACCCTCCCGCCCGCCGCCGTCGCCCGCGCGATGGCCACGCTCTTTGGCCGGGTGGACGCCCAGCTTCAGCTCCTCCTCGTGGGCACGGGCGCCGGCCTCCCCGGCACCGCCCTGCTCCGCTCTGTCGTCGGCGCTTGACCCGGAGACCCGCATGACCCCACCTTTGGCCGCCCTGTCCGCCGTCGCCGCTCCCTCGCCCGCCCCCGCAGCGCCGCCCAGCGAAGACCCACGCCTCGACGCCGTCGAGGGCCTGATGCGCCAGCTCGCCGCCGGGGACCGCCTGGACCGCGCGGGGCTCATGGTGCAGGAGCATCTTTCCACCGGAGGCAAGCGCCTCCGCGCCCGCCTCGCCCTCCTCGCGGCCGACGCCCTCGGCGCCCACCACGACGCCGTCCCCTGGGCGGCCGCGGTCGAGCTGTTGCACAACGCCACCCTCGTCCACGACGACATCCAGGATGGGGACCGCGTGCGCCGCGGCCAGCCGACGACCTGGGCACGCCACGGCGTCGCGCAGGCCATCAACGCCGGCGACCTGCTCCTGATGCTGCCCACCCTCGCGCTGGACGAAGGCGAGTTGCCCGACGCCCTCCGCTGGGCCCTCTCCCGCTGCCTCTCCGCCCAGGCCGCCGCCACGGTCCGCGGCCAAACCGACGAGCTGGACCTCCTCCCCGCGGGCCGCCTCGACGCCGGCGCCTACCTCCGCGCCGTGGAGGGCAAGACCGGCGGCCTGTTCGGGCTCCCGGTCGAAGGCGCCGCGCTCATCGCCGGCTGCTCTCGCCCCGCCGCCGCCGCGCTCGCCGCCCCCTTCGCCGCGCTGGGCGTGCTCTTCCAGATTCAGGACGACATCCTCGACCTCTACGGCGACAAGGGCCGCGAGGCCCCCGGCGCCGACCTCCGCGAAGGCAAGGTCAGCGTGCTCGTGGTGGAGCACCTCGCCCGCGTCCCGGCAGACCGCGCGCGCCTGCTCGCGCTCCTGCACGCGCCCCGCGAGGCCACCCCCGATGCCGAGGTCCAATGGGCCATCCGCGCCTTCCGGGCCAGCGGGGCGCTCGCCGCCGCCCTGGAGCGCGTCCAGGCCCTCGCCGACAGCATCTCCGAAGACCCCGCGCTGCGCGCCCACCCCGGCCTCGCGCGCGTGGCCGGCGCCTTGCTGGACCGCGTGCTCGCCCCCATCCGCCACCTCCTCGCCGCCGGCGCCGCATGAACGCCCCGCTCGTCGTGCGCGACGGCTCCATCGCCGCCGACAGCCGGGCCGTGCTCGCGCGGCACGCCCGCTCCTTCCGCCTCGGCGCCCTGTTTCTGCCTCCCGCCGCCACCGACGACGCCGCCGTCGTCTACGCCTTCTGCCGCGAGGCCGACGACGCCGTCGACGAGGCGCCCTCCCCCGCCGCCGCCGCCGCCGCGCTCTCCGCCTTCGACGCCGAGCTGCGCGGCCTCTCCCCCGCGCGGCCCATCATCCGCGCCTTCCTGGCCGTCGCCGCCCGCCGCGCCATCCCGCTCTTCGCCGCCCGAGATCTGCTCGCCGGCATGCGCGACGACCTCGGCACCGTGCGCCTCCCCGACGACGCCGCCCTCTACGCCTACTGCTACCGGGCCGCCGGCGCCGTCGGCCTCATGATGAACGGCGTGCTCGGCGTCACCGCCCCCGTCGCGGCCGCCCCCGCGGTGGACCTCGGCATCGCCATGCAGATCACCAACATCTGCCGGGATGTGGCCGAGGACGCCGCGCGCGGCCGCGTCTACCTCCCCGCCGACCGCCTGGAGGCCGTCGGCCTCACGCCCGAGGTCCTGCTGCGCGGCGGGCTCTCCCCCGGCCAGCGCGGCGCCCTCGCCCGCGTCGTGGCCGATCTCCTCGCCGCCGCCGAAGAACACTACGCCGCGGCGTGGGCCGGCATGGGCTTCATCCCGGCCCGGGCCCGCCTCGCCATCCTCGTCGCCGGGACGCTCTACCGCGACATCGGCCGCCGCCTGCGCGACGTGCACGGGTCCGACCCCACCCACGGCCGCACCCAGGTCCCCGGCTGGGCCCGCGCGCGCGGCATCGCCGCCGCCGTCGTCGACTTCGTTCGGCCCCACACCTGGCGCGCCGCCGCCCGCCCGCCGTCCCCTCGCCGACTCGGCCCACCCTGGGGAGATCCCGGCTTCCCCGCCACAGCGGGCTGACCCGACGCGGGGCGTCCGCCGGCAGAGGATGAGCTTTTGGGGCAGGGGAAACCAAGGTTTCCCCCGCAACGCCCCCTTCCTTCCGCCCCCCGGACACGCCTCCCGCCCGGCGCGGAGGCGCTCCCGCCCCAG
>JBEIVK010000328.1:0-4916 GCA_040373935.1 Alphaproteobacteria bacterium | reverse complement strand
CGCACGGAGGCGCGAAGGCGCCGACCCCGGAGGAGGGCCGCCGACGGCCGAAGGCCGGCGGGGCGCCCGCACGCCGCGTCGTGGCAGGGCTACGCGACGCCGACGGGCGCTCCGGCGCGCGCGAAGGCGGGTGCGGTTGCCTGGAGCGTCGCGGCGAGGGTGTCGAGCAGGGCTTCGTCGATGAGCTCGCCTTGGGCGGCGGCGTGGGCGGCGGCGCGCAGGGCGATGGTGCGGATGTCCCCGCCGGACAGGACGTAGCGGGCGGCGATGCGGCTGAAGCGGAGCGCAGGGTGGAGGGGAGCGGAGGGCGGGAGGACGCTGCGCCAGATGGCGTCCCGGGCCTCGGCGTCGGGGAGCCGAAACGCGACGCGCCAGCCGATGCGGCGGGTCAAGGCGGGGTCCAGCGCGTCGGGGCGGTTGCTGGTGAGGAGGACGAGGCCGGGGTGGGCGTCGAGGAGCGTGAGGAGGGTGGCGGTGAGGACGTCGTCGTGGTGGGCGGCGCGCACGGAGCCCCGGCGGGCGAGCATGGAGTCGACCTCGTCGAGCAGCAGGACGGCCTCCTCGGCGGCGGCACGACGGAAGACGGCGCTCAGGTTGGCCTCCGACTCGCCGACGTACTTGGAGCGCAGATGGCCGAGCGAGACGGTGAGCAATGGCTTGCCCAGCTCGCCCGCGACGGCGCGGGCGCAGAGCGTCTTTCCGGTTCCGGGCGGGCCGTGCAGGAGCGCCACGTCGGCGTTGGCGTCGCGCGCGGCGACCCCCCACGCGCCGCGGATGAGCGGGCGGTGCGCGGCGGCGGCGACGAGGTGGCGAATGTCGGCCGAGATGTCGGCCGGGAGGTGGACGTCGGCGAGGGTGACCTCGGACCAGCGGGCCAGGGCCGGGCTGTCGCTGGCGCCGGGGCGGCGGGCTTGGGCCTGGGCGGCGCCCTCGAAGTCCGCGTGGGTGATGGGGCCGGCGAGGCCGCTGCGGGCGAAGGCGGTGGCGCATGCGTTGAGCAGGGCGTTTTTGACCTCGCCGCCGGTGAGGCCGTGGCGCCGGGCGAGGCGGCCGAAGTCGACGTCGGGGGCGATGGGCGCCTCGGGCGGCAGCAGGGCGCGCCAGATGGCCTCGCGGGCGGTGGCGTCGGGCGCCTCGAAGCGCACGTGGAGCAAGATGCGCCGGAAAATCGCGTCGTCCAGCTGGCCGGGGAGATTGGTGGCGAGGACGGCGAGTCCCTCGAAGCGCTCGATCTCGGTGAGGAGGACCGTCATCAGGGTGTTTCCGCGCGCGCGGTCCCCCAACAGGACCTCGCACTCGTCGAAAAACAGCACGGCGTCGCGCAGGCGGGCCTCGCGGAACACCCCCTGCAGCAGCCGGCCATTCTGGAGGTGCTTGACGAGCGCGGGGATGTCCACCGTGAGGACGCGCTTGCCGAGCCGGTCGGCGACCGCGTGGGCCGTGAGCGTCTTGCCGGTGCCGGGGGGCCCGCTGAACAGCAGCAGCGTGCCCCGGCCGTAGCGCACGGTGCCGTTGAGGCCCCAGGCGGCGCGGGTGGTGGGCCAGGCCGCGTGGGCGTCGACCAGCGACAGGATGCGCGCGCGGTCCGCCTCGGGGAGGACCACCTGGCCGAAGCTGGCGAGCGGCGCCTCGATGCTGGACATCTCGCTCAGCTCGTCGTTGAGGCTGTCGTCCCCCAGCACCTCGGCGAAGGCCAGGGGCGTCGCCGTGATCGTGGCGCGCAGCAAGTCCTCCGGCGCGGCCGCGCGGTCCGGCAGAGAGAGGGAGAGGATGTCGCGCGCGCGGAGCGGGGCGTCGGCGCGCAGGGCCCGCCGGTGCTGCATCTGTTGTTCGAGGCTGGCGCCCATGAACGTGAACACCGCGGCGGCGTTGAGCCCGCAGTTGTGGCCGTCGTGCAGGCCGCCGAGGTCGTCCTCGGCCGAGAGGTCCAGCGCGGGGAGGACGCTGAGCAGGATGGCCGTGCGCTCGAAGGCGCCGAGGCCGAGGCGGGCGCACAGCGTGTCGATGGGCAGCGCGGGGCCCTTGGCGCGGTTCGCGGCCTCGCGCGACGCGAGGTGGGCCGCTTGTTGGCGGCCCGCCGCCCGCGTGGCCTCGATGCGGGCGACGGCCCCGTCGTGGTTGACATCGCCCCCGTAGATCCCGCGGCGCTGGAGATCGTCCTCGGAACGAAGGGAGTTGACGCGGTAGTACAGGAGCAGACGCAGGTCGTTGAGGTGCTCGAGCGGGGTGCGGTAGGGCGTGCCGCGCCGACCGGGGGTGCGCTGGAGACCGGGCGGGAGGAGGATCTGGACGGGGGCGCTGGACATCTGGGGCTTCCGTGGGATGAAGGGGTGCAGGACATCCAACCCACGCAGTCGCTGGCGACGGTCGGACAGGCGGCGGGGCTGTCCGGGCGCGGCGCGGGGGTGCGTGTCCAGATCGACGCGGCCTGCCCCAGGACCGCGCGCGACGGAGCCGACCCATGTCCCGCGCCCAGCCCTGGCCCGTCGACGCCCAGGGCCGCCTCGCGCCTCTCATCCCCACGCGCGGCCTCGCCATCCAGCGCAGCGGGGTGGGCCTCTGCTATTTCCACTGGCGCGTCACGCACTGCAACCGCCGGGAGTTCGAGGCCCGCAACGGCAGGCACCACGTGCGGCGGCCCCTCGCCGAGTGGGGGGACTTCCTCGACTCGCTCTTCGACGAGCCAGGGGTGGTCCTCTCTTTTCACCTCCCGTCCTGTCCCTTGGCCCGGCGGGGCTGGTGCTCTGGCTGCGACGCCAGCGGGCTCGGCCGCACCCCGTCGGGCGCCGCACCGGTCGCGCCGCCCGTCCCCTCCCCCGCTGTCCCCCGGCCTCACCCCGGAGCCTCCACCATGCCCGCCCCGTCCCCCGCCCGCGACGTGCGCATCCTCCGCGCCGCCCGCGAGGTCCTCAAATCCTACACCATCACGCGCACCGCGCCGACGGCCCTGTCGGTCACCGGCGGCACCCGCCCCTACACCGTCACGGTGGACCCGGGCTGGTCCCGCACGCCCGCCTGCACCTGCCCCGACCACGCCCGCCCCGGCGCGCCCTGGTGCAAGCACATCATCGCCGCCCTCCTCCAAGAAGACGACCTCCGCTGCCAACTCCTGGAGCTGTTCCTCGCATGAGCCGCACCGCACGCACCCCCGCCGCCGCGCCGCCCGCCCCTGCCGAGGGCTACACCTGGCCCGAGCTGCGCCGCCTCACCCACACCGCGCTCACCGCCAATGTTTCCGTGCTGCTGCGCGGCCACCCCGGCGTGGGCAAGTCCACCCTCGCCAGCGCCCTCGCCGGCGACCTGGGGCTGGAGCTCATCGACATCCGCCTCGCCCAACGAGACCCGACCGACCTCGCCGGGGTCTGGATGCCCGACCGCGATCGCCAAGCCCTCGTGCCCTACCCGCCAAGTTGGGCCCTCGACGCCGCTTCCCGCCCCTGCCTCGTGTTTCTGGACGAGATCAACGCGGGCGTCACCAAGCTGCACCAGGCCGCGGCCTATCAGATCGTGCTGGAGCGCCGCGTGGGGGCGCTGCGCCTGCACCCGGAGACGCGGGTGCTCGCCGCCGGCAACCTCGAAGAAGACAACGCCATCGTCACGCCGCTGTCCTCGGCGCTCGCCAACCGCTTCGCCCACTTCACGCTGCGGGTGGACGCAAAGTCCTGGGTCGAGTGGGGGTCCGACGCCGGGGTGGAGCCGAGCGTGCTGGCCTACATCGCGGGGCACGGCGAGTCGGCGCTGTACACGAACGACGGCCAGGACATCGCCTTCCCGAGCCCGCGCTCCTGGGCGATGGCGAGCGCGCTGCTCGCCGCGGGGGACACGACGGACGGGCGGCGCCTCGTGGCGGCGTGCGTCGGGGTGGCCGCGGCCGAGCGGTTCTTCGCGTGGCGGCGCATCTACGGCCGCGTCAATGTGGACCGCATCCTCAAGCGCGGCGAGATCCCTGACTTCACGGAAACCGAAAAGGCCGAGCCGTCCTTTATCTACGCGGCAGTGATGGCGGTGGCGGCCCACGTACGCGGCGCCGGCCCGCTGTCCGGGACCCAGCTCACCAACCTCGTGCGCTTCCTGCAGGCGCCGGGGCTGGACCCGGAGTACACCATGCTCCTGCTGCGCCACACCCTGCCCAACGCCACGCTGCACAGCCAGCTCCGCGACACCGCCGCGTTCCGCGCCCTCGCGGCCACCCTCGTCGGCATCCACGCCGAGCTGTACCGATGAGCCCGCGCCGCGCCGCCGCCGCGTCCCCGCGCCGCGCCCAGCCGCCCGTGGCCGACGACTCGCTGGAGGCCCACGAGCGCGCCCGGTTGAGCGCGCTCAAGCTCCAACTGCAGGAGCACCACCCGTTCTGGGGCTATCTCCTGCTCACCACGCGCATCGTGCTGGACCGCGCTCTGCCCTGCATCGCCGCCACGGACTGCCTGCGCACCATCTGGCTCAATCCGCTGCGCACGCAGGCGCTCACGATGGGGCAGCTCGGGTTCGCCCTCGCGCACGAGCTCGGCCACCACGTCTACGCCACCTTGCAGCGCGGCGCCGGCCGCGAGCACCGCCGCTGGAACCGCGCAACCGACTACGCCATCAACCGCATCGTCGCCGACATCACGCCGGCCGGCGGCCCCGCCCACGCGCGCCTCTACGAAGTCATCCCCGGCATCCTGCTGGACCGCAGCTTCGACGGCCTCATCGCCGAGGCGATTTATGAGCGCCTCGCCGCCGCGGAGGCCGGCGGCGCCACCCGAACCGGGCGTGGCGCGAGCGCCAGCGCCGGGGGCGCCCCAAGCAGCGACGACGACGGAGCAGTCGCAGACGGCGCCGGCGGCGAGGGCGGCGACGGGGACACCGTCACCGTGGGCGGCGTGCGCGTGCGCGGCCACGGCGGCGACATCGACGTCCACCTCCCCCTGCCGATG
>JBEIVK010000707.1:0-2466 GCA_040373935.1 Alphaproteobacteria bacterium | reverse complement strand
GGCGTGAAGCGCGGCCACGACGCCGGGGTGGCTTCGCAGCGCGGCCGCCGACCACAGCGGCGGGGGCGTGGGCACTCCCGCGTCGGCCAGCGCGGTGCCCAGCGGCCCGTCCAGCACGCAGACCGCGCTCACGCGGGCGGGAGCTGCGCGCCGAGGCGCTTCGGCGCCACCGCGCGGAAGCTCTCGTGGATGAACGCGACCAGCTCGGCCGTGGAAAAGGCGCCGGGCGCCTCGATGCGCAGGCTGAGCCAGCCCGCGCGGCCGAGACCGTAGCCCGTGGGCGTCACCCCCGGGCGCGTGCTCGTCGTGGCGTGCGAGGGGCCCAGCTTCACCGACAAGCCGATGTGCGCCTCGCTGGCGCTCCAAAACACGAAAATCCGCCCGGCGCCCGTCTTTGTCACGAGGTCCCCCCAGGGCGTGTCTTCCCAGGCCGTCGGGCAGGCCAGGGCCGCCGCGCGGAGCGCTTCGAGCAGGGGCTGGAGGGCGGCGGGTGGCGGGGAGGCCGGGTTCACGGGACGCTCCGGGCCCCAAGTCTGCCACGCGCGGCCCCGCCCCGCCAGGCGCCGCGCGGGTGGCGCCCGGACGCCGCCGGGCTAATCCGCCGGGGTCCGCCGAGGGTTCCATGATCCGCCGCATCCTGTCCTTGCCCGTCCGCGCCATTCAAAAGGCCGTCGCCGTCCTCACCGGCAAGGGCAAGACGCCGCCGCCGCCCGCGCCGCGCCCGGCCGACGACTGGGAGCTGCGCCGCGCCCGCCAGGAGACGGCCCGTCGCAACGCCGCGATGGCCGCCACCGCCGGCGAAGACGAGGGCCACGGGCACGACCACGGCCACAGCCACAGCCACGACCACGGCCACAGCCACGACCACGCGCCTGCCCCGGCCCCGGCGCGGCCCGCCCCGGCCGATGACGGCCACAGCCACGACCACGGGCACGACCACGGCCACAGCCACGACCACGGCCACAGCCACGACCACCGCCCCGCCCCGGCCCCGGCGCCCGCCGGCCCGCGCGTCCTCACCATCACGGTCGACGAGACGCCCAACCCCAACGCCCGCAAGTTCATCGTCGGCGCCAAGGTCGTCAAAAAGGGCAGCCTCTCCTTCAACGCCGCCGCCGAGGCCGCCGGCAACCCGCTGGGCGCGGCCCTCTTCGCCGTTCCCGGCGTGAAGGGCATCTTCGCCGTCAACGACTTCGTCACCGTCACCCGCCAGCCGGACACCGACTGGGCCGCCCTCGAGGCCGGCGTGACGGCCGCCCTGAAGGCCACCCTCACCGAAGGCCCGGTGTAGCCGCCCTCTCTCCGGCGTTCTGCAGGTCTTGGGGCGGGTAAACCCAGGTTTCCCCGCAACGCCCCTTCCTTCCCGGCCGCCGGCGGGGCCTCCCGGGCGGACGGCGCCGGCGCGGCGCGCTACGCGGTCCCACCGGGGACGCCCATGAACGACGACCGCCAGCACCACATCGGCCTCAACGCCGCCGACCTCGCCGGGAACGGCGGGCGCGGCCGCTACGTCTTCCTCCCCGGAGACCGCTCGCGGGCCGCCCGCATCGCCACGGCCTTCACCGACGTGCGCGTGGTGGACAACCCGCGCGGCCTCACGGCCCACCTCGGTCGGCTGCCGCGCCCCGGTGCGGCCCCGCTCGACGTGCTCGCGATCAGCTCCGGCATGGGCACACCGAGCACCGAGATCGTCCTGCACGAGCTCATCGCGGTGGGTGCGCGGCGCATCGTGCGCGTGGGCAGCTGTGGCGCGCTCAGCGACGGTGTGCCGCCGGGAAGCGTCGTTGTCGTCGACAGCGCCGTCCGCGACGAGTCCACCACCGGCCGCTACGCCCCGCCGGAGGTGCCCGCGGTGCCCTTCCCCGGCGCCGTCGCCGCCTTCGTCGCGGGGGCCCGCGCCGCCGGGCTCGGCGCGCACACCTACGTCGGGCCCTGCCACACCAAGGACAGCCTCTACGCCCGCGAGTTCGGGCACGGGCCGCTGGGCGCCGGGCACAAGGCCTTCGTGCACACGCTGGCGCGCTGCGGCGTCATCGCCTCCGACATGGAGGCCGCGCTGCTGTTCATCCGGGCGCGCATCGACTCGGCGGGCACGACGCCCCGGGCCGACGGCGGCGAGGCTGGCCTGCCCGTCTCCACCGCCTGTGTGCTCGGTGTGTACGCCGGGCACGACAGCGACATGAACCTGGGGCCCGCCGTGGTCGAGCTCGCCCAGGCGCGGGCCATCGCCGTGGCGCTGGATGGCGTGCGCGCCTGGGCGGCGGCCGACGGCGTGTAGCGGCGGCGTCGTTGGGCGCGGCCGGGCCCTAAACGGGGGGCCCGCCGGGGGGCGGGCTGGCCCCGGCGCGGTCCGTCGCCGTGGCGTTGGTCGGCGTGCGCGGGCGGGACATGAACCTGGGGAGCGGAGGTCGGGCAGGCCCCGGCGCGGGCCATCGCCGTGGCGTTGGATGGCGTGCGCGCCTGGGC
>JBEIVK010000552.1:0-3239 GCA_040373935.1 Alphaproteobacteria bacterium | reverse complement strand
CTCGTCGCAGACCGTGTGCAGCCACACGCCGCGCGGGCGACGGGATGCGGGCGCCGCCCCCGCCTCCCGGCATCTTGACCTCCAGCCACGGCGGCGTGTTGGCCGTGCGACCCTCCGCGGGCCCAACCGCCCAGCCTGGGGCGGGCTCAGCGGCCCGGTGCGACGAGCGGCCCGGGGATGGACGGGTCCAACTCCAGGAGAACACGCTCGAAGAGCTCGTCCCAGCCGACGATCTGCGCCGTCACGGCGAGGCGCGCCCCCCGGGCCAGCGCGTCCACCGCGGCGTTGTCGCGCGCGGGAAAACGCAGGGCCACCGTGCCGGGCAGGGCGTCCAGAGCGCCGATCACCGTGCGGCCGCCGTCGAGCCCGGGCCCGACCCGGAGGCCGCTCGTCCAGTCCACCCGCTCCACGGTGAGCACGCCCGCGCACGGGGACGCGCCGAGGGCCCGGAGCGCCGCGTCTTTTTCGCCGAGGGGCACGCGGCGATCCCGGAACGCCTGCACGCCGGCCCAGTGCGGCGAGCCCGGTGTGGGCGCCTCCGGCGCAGGAGCCGGCGGGGAACGCGGCGCTTCCGGCAGCGGGGGCGCGAGGGCGGGCGTGGGTGGTGGCGGGGCGGCCGCTGCGTCCGGCGGCGGGGGCGGGGCGGTGGGCGGATCCGGCCAGGCGAGCGTGCGACCGGCGCCCCCGACGAATGGCTGGGGCGGCGGGGCGGGCGGGGTGGCGGGCGCGTCACCGGGCGGAAGTGCCTTCTGGCGTGCGGCCGCCGTCGATTGCACGGTGTAGCGGCGAGCGCCGCGCTGCGCGTCGAGGCTGCCCAAGTCCTCCGGGGCGCCCAGCACGTCGGAGCCGGCCCCCGCGGCGACCGCGAGCGCCCGGGCGGCCTCGGCGGTGACGCGGATCGCGGCGTCCACCCGCTCGATGTCGAGGGTGCGCAGCTCCATCACCACCTCGCCGTCGTGCACCCGCACGGCCCGCTCCCCGAGGAGAAAAGTGCCGGCCGCCCCCGCCTCGAACAGCTTGCGAAGCGCCACCCGCACCTCGGGTTGGCTCAGCAGCCCCCGGACGGCGTCTGCCGGCGCGTCGGCCTGCACCATCACCGCGCTGTCCAGCCACGGGTCCCCGATGCGGATGTCCTGCTCGCCGATGAGCTTGGCCACGCCGTCCATCAGCACTTCGCGCCGCACGTGCAGGCCTCGGGGAAGGTGCGCGGACACGGTGGCCCGGACCACCGCCACCAAGTAGGAGTTTTTGCCGCTTCTCCGGCTCTCCACGACGACCGCGACCGGGACGCCCCCGCGCTTGCCGGAGAGGTCGGGTGGGCGGAAGGGGCTGCCGCCGGCCGCGGTGAACCCCTTTTGCGCCGCCCAGGCCGCCCATCCCTGCGCCCGCTGGTGTTGCCGCCAGAAGTTAAACCCGGCGATCGCCAGGGCGAATCCGACAAAGAGTGGGAAGGGGATGAACTCGTCGGCCATCGTTCCTCAGGGCGCGTCGGCGTTGGCGTCGGGGGCGTCGGCGTCTGGGCCGCCGGCCTCTCCCGCTGGGCCGTCGCCGTCCAGCCCGGCCTCGGCGAAGGGGGCCTCCTCCGGCTCGACGGCGCCGGGCGCGCGCACCCGCACGGGCGGGTTTGCTGGGTCCAGGCGGTTCAGCCCCCAGTCATAGGGGGCGAACTGCAAGGGGCAGTCCTCGGTGTGGGCCTCCAGCCATGCCTTTTCGGTGGGATCGGCCGCATGGGGCACCATCCATTCGCAGAGCGTGCGGGCATCGGACCAGTCGAGGAAGTCGTCTTCGTACCAGTCGAAGATCGCGTTGGCGGTGCAGCCCGTGTCGTCGCAGACGAGGCCGTCCCCGTAGAGCCAGTCGCGCATCGCCGCCTTGAGCTGCACCTGGAGCTTCGTCGGCTTGTAGAAGGCGAGGGGCGGACAGGAGCGGCTGGCGCAGTTGAGCGCGGCGTGGACCAGCGGCTCCTGGTAGCGGTTGACGATGGCGTGGATCTCCAGGTGGTAGAAGGTGACCCACTCGCTGTCGACCTTCATCTCCTGGCCCAGAAAGAAGCTCGCGCCCCGCTTCAGCGCGTAGGGCCCGTGCTCGACGTCCATGACGGAGCCGAGGGGCTGGCGCTGCAGCACGGCCTCCAGGATGCCGGCGTTGTACGCGTTGATCAGAAAGGCGAGCGTCATGTCCTCCTGGGACTCGCGCCAGCGGTTGGTGATGGGGCCGTGGCTGCCGACCCACGCGAGCTGCTCGTGCAGGGTGCCGCGTTCGGCCTCCAGTAGGGTGTAGTCGACGAGCCCCGTCGCGGCGGCTCGCCCCAGCAGCTCGCCCCACCGGGGCGTCGGGTCGGCCGCGGGGACGGGCCCGGGCACCTCCACCCGCGCCGCGCAGCCCGCGAGCCACCCGCACCCCAGCACCGCCGCCGCACGACTCATGGGGACGCCCCTTGCAACTTGTGGAGCACCGCTGCCCCGAACCCCGCGCACGCAACGAGGGCTGCCCCGCCGGCCGCCACCGCCGCGCCCACGACGACCCGCGGGTGCAGCAGCGCGCCGCTGCGCGCCCGGAACCACCACGACGAGAGCTGCGCGAGCGGCCCGGCCGTCATCGCTGCGACACCGGCCTGGCGCTTCAACTCGGCGGCCATTTGCGCGCCGGTGGGCAGGCTGCGCGGGCCTCGCCCTTGCGCGGCCGCACGAAGCCCGGCGGGCGCGGCTCCGGGCGCCACGCCCGCCAGCTCGACGAAGAAGCGCGGCCCTTGCGGTGAGGCAAGCACGATGGCCCCGCCGGGCGGCACCATCGCGGACCCCGCCACGGGCCGCGGCCCGCCCCCCGTGTCCACGAAGACCGCGGCCCCGACGGCCGCCCCCTGCACCAGCACGCCGCCTTGCGGGCCGGGGCCGACCAAGCAGTGGACGGGCCAGATGCCGAGGGCCGCCGGCAGCACGATGTGGCATTGCTGGGGGTCGCTGCCGAGGTGCGCCCACGCCCCGTCGAAGGGGCCGAAGCGCACGCCGCCCTGGGCCGGATCGAGCAGCAGGAAGAACGCCATGGTGCCCGCGTATCCCGCGCCCGGCGCCCCTGTCCCGCCGCCGCGTGGCGCGCTACGGAGAGTCCGTGGCCGCGCTTCGCCTCCTCCTCGCTTGGGCCCTCGTCTACGCCGCGCTCGCCGGGGTGGTGGTGGCGGCCGGCCGCTGGTCGCCGCCGCCGCGCCCGCCGCCGGTCGAGGGGGCGCCGGCGCGGGTCAT
>JBEIVK010000885.1:0-1803 GCA_040373935.1 Alphaproteobacteria bacterium | reverse complement strand
GGTCTGCGCTCCTTCCCGGCTTGGAGGTCGGGCTTCGGCCGGTCCATGGCCCGCTGCCCGTGCGCGACGCGCCGTCACAGGGGCCGCGCGCGCCTGGCGGTCGGTCCCTTGGCGCCGCGCATGGGGTCGCCCGCCCCTGCGCGCCCGGCCGCCGGTCCGCGCTCCTTCCCGGCTTGGAGGTTGGGCTTCGGCCGGTCCTTGGCCCGCTGCCCGTGGGCGATGCGTCGCCACAGGGGCCGCGCGCGCCTGGCGCTCGGTCCCTTGGCGCGGCGTGTGGGGTCGCCCGTCCCCGCGCGCCCGGCCGCCGGTCCGCGCTTTTTCCCGGCTTGGAGGGTGGGCTTCGGCCGGTCCTTGGCCCGCTGCCCGTGCGCGATGCGTCGCCACAGGAGCCGCGCGCGTCTGGCGGTCGGCTCCTCGGCGCGGCGTGTGGGGTCGCCCGTCCCTTCGCGCCCGGCCGCCGGTCCGCGCGCCTTCCCGTCTTGGAGGCTGGGCTTCGGCCGGTCCTTGGCCCGCTGCCCGTGCGCGACGCGCCGTCACAGGGGCCGCGCGCGCCTGGCGCTCGGTCCCTTGGCGCGGCGCGTGGGGTCGCTCGTCCCCGCGTGCCTGGCCGCAGGTCTGCGCTCCTTCCCGGCTTGGAGGCTGGGCTTCGGCGGGTCCTTCGCCCGCTGCCCGTGCGCGATGCATCGCCACAGGAGCCGCGCGCGTCTGGCGGTCGGCTCCTCGGCGCGGCGTGTGGGGTCGCCCGTCCCCGCGTGCCCGGACGCCGGTCCGCGCCCCGTCTCGGCTGGGCGGGCGGCGCGTCGCCCTTTCCCGGCACGCTGCCCGTTCCCGCCGCGGCTGGGCGTGCCCGCCCGTGGGTGGCACGCGTTGATCTCGGCGCTGGCGTCGTGGGTGACGACGAAGAGCATGCGCCCGGCGTCGGCGAGCTGCCGCTCGATGCGCACGGTTTCCCTGGAAGGGCGGGAGGTCAGCCCGCGCGTCGGAGCGTCCAGGAGCAGAACGCGCCCGTCGGCCCTCGCGCCGCCGCCCTCGGCCCTGGATACGCTGCCTGCCCGCGGAGCGGCCACCCGCGCCAGGAGCGGCCATCAACACGCGCCAGGAGCGGCCATGAACACGACCAGCGTCGATTCCTTCCTCCGCGACGGCTGCGGCCGCTGCGAGCACTACCAGACGCCGCAGTGCAAGGTGCTCCAGTGGACGGCGCCCTTGGAGGCGCTGCGCGCCCTCGTCCGGGACGCCGGCCTCGTCGAGGAGATGAAGTGGGGCGCCCCCGCCTACACCCTGGACGGCAAGAACGTCGTCATGCTCGGCGCGCTCAAGGGCTCTTGCGCCATCGGCTTCTTCGAGGGCGCCGCCTTGCCGGACCCGTCGGGCCTGCTCGTCGCGCCGGGTCCCAACAGCCACCACGCCCGGCAGGTGCACGTCCGCACCGCCGCCGAGGTCGAGGCCCACGCCCCCGCCCTTCGCGCCCTCATCGCGGCGGCCATCGCCCACGCCCGCAGCGGCGCCAAGCGCGCCCCCGCCCCCGCCGAGCCGGTCCCGCCCGAGCTGGACGCCGTCCTGGACGCCGATCCCGCGCTGCGCGCCGCGTGGGATGCCCTCACGCCCGGCCGGCGCCGCAGCCACGTCCTCCATGTCGGCGGCGCCAAGCAGTCCGAGACCCGGGCGCGGCGCGCCGAGGCCTGCGCCCCGAAGATCCAGGCCGGCCTTGGCTTTCTGGACCGCTGAGCGTCCCGCGGTCGTCGGGGCCTCGGCCGTGGCGGGGCCGGCGCGCGTCCGCGCGGCCGCGCGGGCCGGCGTCGG
>JBEIVK010000446.1:0-3863 GCA_040373935.1 Alphaproteobacteria bacterium | reverse complement strand
GCTGGACGCGGTGCTGAAATCCATTATCAGTTTCGCCTGGACGGGGGCGCGACGCCCGCATAGAGGCGGAGCGACTGAAAGTGAACACCACTTTCATCTTGGAGGTCCCGATGCGCGCTGTGTCCCTGATCGCCGTTCTCACGCTTCCGCTGCCGCTCCTGGCTTGTGCCGGCGGCAAGGCAGACGACACGGCCGCCGCCGAGGAGGCGGACGCCGACGCCGACGCCGATTCGGACGCCGACGCCGACGGCGATTCAGACGCCGATTCGGACGCCGATTCGGACGCCGACGCCGACGCCGATCCCTCGCGCTACGCCTTCCCGAGCGCCTTCGGCGGCGGCAGCTCGGTCGGGTACGACGGGCAGGTCTTCCGTCACCTGCTCATCGACGACCTGAAAACCCACCTCGGCGGCATGACGGCGCGCATCGACGGCGGCGCCTTCTACCCGCTGGGCGGCGAGGTCGCAGAGGAGCTGCTGTTCTACTTTGCGTTCGACAGTGAGGCCTTCGGCGACATCGCGCACCTCAAGGCCACCGCCGCGCCGGCGCTCCAGGCCACGTACAACGACGTCAGCTCCGGCAAGGATCTCGTCGGCAAGATCGCCGGCAACGACAGCGTGACGGATCACGTGGACTGGTCTGTTGCCTTCGTCGGCTGGCCCCAGGAAGGGGTGACGACGCCCGAGAGCCTGGTGCGGGCGTGGATCGCCGAGATCGACGCGGCCGCCGTCGCGCGCAGCAACGGGGACCTCCCGCTCGGCCCCACCGGCGAGCCCGTGCCCAGCGTCTTCCTGAGCGCCGACGGCCGGGACCGCCAGCAGCTCCTCGAGAAGTTCCTGCGGGGCGCCGTCGCGTTCAGCCAGGGCACCGACGACTACCTGGACGACGACGTGGCCGGCAAGGGCCTGCTCTCCGCCCACGAGGCCGCCGAGGAGGGCAAGCCCTGGACCACCCTCGAGCACCAGTGGGACGAGGGCTTTGGCTACTTCGGCGCGGCGGTCGACTACCCGCTCTGGACGGACGCCGAGATCGCCGACGCCCCGACGGCCGACCGCGACGGCGACGGCGCCGTGGACCTCCTGTCCGAGGTCGTGTGGGGGCACGCCGGCAACGCCGCCAAGCGGGACCTCGGCGCCGTGGCGCCCACGGACTTCACGGCGGACGCCTGGGCGGGCTTCTGGGGCGGCCGCGCCCTGCTCCACGAGACGGCCGGGCGCGCGCTGACCGCCGAAGAGTTCGCCGCGCTGCAGGCCTTCCGCGACGACGCCGAGCAGGCCTGGGAGAAGGCCATCGCGGCGACGGTGGTGTCCTACCTGAACGCCGTGCTGCGCGACATGGCGGCCTTCGGCACCGAAGACTACGACTTCCCCGGGCACGCCAAGCACTGGTCGGAGGCGAAGGGCTTCGCGCTGTCCTTCCAGTTCAACCCGCGCAGCCCGCTCTCCGACGATGACTTCGCCGCGCTGCACGCGGCCCTCGGCACCGCGCCCGTGCTGCCCACGGCCGACGCCGCGGACATCGCCGCCTACGCCGGCGGCCTGCGTGACGCCAAGGCCCTGCTCGCGGCGGCCTACGGCTTCGACCCCGCCAACATGGGAGACGACAATGGTGAAGGTGGCTGGTAGCTCCCGGTCCTGGGCCCTGCTCGGCGCCCTCGCGGCCTTCGCCGCCGCCCCGCCCATCGGCTGCATGCCGGATCCGGGCACAGGCGATGGCGGCGGCATCTACGCGGACACCGCGGTCGCTGCCACCGCGGAGGACGTGCTGGCCCAGGTGGGGCCGGGGGTCATCGCCCCGGCCCTGGCGCGTGCCCGCGCCGACCACGGCGCCTTGCGCGGCGCGCTCGATGCCTGGGCGGCGGCCCCCACGGACGCGGCGGCCCAGGCGGAGGCCCAGGCGGCCTTCGCGGCGGCCCTCGGCGCCTGGCAAGCGCTGGAGCCGATGCAGGTCGGCCCGGCCGGCAGCTCGCTCACGGTGGCGGGCGGCGAAGACCGCCGGGACGCGATCTACTCGTGGCCGTCGATCAACCCGTGCCGGGTGGATCAAGTGACGGCCGAGGGGGACTACGCGGCGCCGGACTTCTTCACGGCCAACCTCGTCCATGTCTATGGGTACGACACCCTGGAGCACCTGCTCTGGGCCGGGCCCGACAATGTCTGCCCTGGGCAGGTCGCCATCAACGCGGACGGCACCTGGGACGCCCTGGGCGCCGCGGGGGTCGCCGAGCGGCGGGCCGCCTACGCGCAGGTCGTGGCGGAGGGCATCGACGCCCAGCTCGCGGCATTGGAGGCGGCGTGGGGCCCCGATGGCGCGTGGTCGGCCGCCCTGGCCGGCGGCCCGGGCACGCCCTACGCCGACACGCAATCCGCGCTCAACGCCGTCTTCGTCGCGCTGTTCTACCTGGAGACGACGGCCAAGGACCGCAAGCTGTTGCAGCCCCTCGGCGGCAAGGACTGCGGCGCCGACGCCTGCCCGGAGGACCTGGAGGCCCTGCCCTCCGGCCTCGGCGCCGCATTCCTGGCGGCCAACCTGCGCGGCTTCCGCGCGCTGTTCACCGGCGGGGACGGCGTGGGGCTGGACGACCTCCTCACCGAGCTGGGCCACGGGGACCTCGCGGCCAAGATCCTCGCGGACACCGACGCCGCCCTCGCCCTGGCCGACGCCATCGACACCCCCCTCGTCACGCTGCTGGAGACGGACCGCGCGCAGGTCCAGGCCCTGCACGACGCCGTGAAGGCCGTCTGCGACGACCTGAAGGGCGATCTCGCCACCGTTCTCTCCTTGCAGGTGCCCGCCGACGCCGCCGGCGACAACGACTAGGCACTGCCCTGCACCCGCTCCCCGCCGCCCTGCTCGAACCCTGGACGGACCCGGCCTCCCGCACGTGGTGGCCGGGCCTCGTCGGCTTCGTCGTCGTCGCCGCCGCCCTCGCCGCCGTGCGCGGGCGGGGCCTGCGCGGCGCGCTCGCCACGGCGCGGGCGGTGGCCGCCCACCCGTCCAGCCGGCTCGACGTGCAGCTCCTTCTCGGGCGCCAGCTCCTCGGGCTGTTCCGCGGCGGGGGCGTCGCGGGCGGGGCGTGGTGGGTCGCCACGCACCTCGTGCGGCGGCTGGACGCGCTGGCCGTGCCCGCCCCGCCGGAGTGGCCGGCCGCGGCCGTCGCGGGGGCGTACGCCGCGACGCTGTTCGTCGTGGGAGATCTCTCCCGCTTCGCTTTGCACGCCGCCATGCACCGCGTGCCGGCCCTGTGGGCCTTCCACCAGGTGCACCACAGCGCGGCCCGCTTGTCGCCGCTCACCTTCCACCGCATCCACCCGGTCGAGAGCGCGCTCTATGCGCTGCGCTCCGCGCTGGTCACCGGCCTCGTGGCCGGGCTCTTCTACTGGATCTTCCGCGCCCAGGCGGCGCCCGCGACGCTCGCCGGCGTGCCCGCCGCCGGGCTGGTGCTCAACCTCGCCTTCGGCAACCTGCGCCACTCCGAGGTCTGGCTGCGCTTCCCCGCCGCTGTGGAGGGCTGGCTCCTCAGCCCGGCCCAACACCAGCTCCACCACATGGCGGACCCGCGCTTCGCCCACGCCAACCTCGGCACCTGGCTGGCCCTCTGGGACCGCCTCGCCGGCAGCCTCGTGCGGGCGCCCGCCGCGCCGCCGGCGCCCTTCGGCTTGCCGGCGGCAGCCCGCAACCACGGGGACGACCTCCTCTCTGCGTGGTTCGGGCCTTTTCGCGCGCTCCTCCAGCGCGGGCGCCTCGGCCCAGCGCTGGGCGCGCTGGTGCTGCTGGTGCTGCCCAAGGGAGCGGACGCCGCGGATGCCCCCGCAGACAGCGCTCCCGCCGCGGACGCGCCGCCCCCGGCCGCCGACGCGCCG
>JBEIVK010001003.1:0-1531 GCA_040373935.1 Alphaproteobacteria bacterium | reverse complement strand
CGCTCGCGGCGCGGAGCCGGTGGGCGCACCTGTACCTGGGCGCGCTGCACCTCGATGCCATCCGGCGCCAGGCGCGGGGCGAGGCCGTCGGGGCCGTGCTGCGCCAGCTGCGAGACCGCGCGCGCCCGCTCGGGCACCGGCTCTACGAGGCGCTGGCCCGCGAAGACGGCTGGTAAGGCGCGGGGCGCGTGCCGCTTGCGGAGGGCGGGGGTTATCCTGGCCCGACCCGGAGCCCGCTTGGCCGCCCCCGACCTCCCGACGACATTCGGCAAGTACCGCGTGCTGGACCGCATCGCGGTCGGCGGCATGGCCGAGATCTACAAGGCCCGGTTGGAGGGCATCGGCGGCTTCTCCCGCACCTATGCCATCAAGGTCATCCGGCCCGAGCTGTCGAGTCGCCCCGAGTTCGTGGAGATGTTGCTCGACGAGGCGCGGATCGCCGGGCTCCTCTCCCACGCCAACATCGTGCAGATCGCAGACCTCGGCCAGATCGACCAGACCTGGTACATCGCGATGGAGCTGGTCGAGGGTGCGGATCTCGGGAAGGTCCTCAAGCGCTGCAAAGAGCGTGGCGGGCCCATGCCGCTGGCGCACGCGCTGTATGTCGTGGGGGAGGTGCTGAAGGCGCTCGATTACGCGCACACGCGTACGGTGCTGCGAGAGGGGCGACTGGTCCCCCTGTCCATCGTGCACCGCGACGTCACGCCGCCCAACGTGCTTCTGAGCCACCAGGGCGAGGTCAAGCTCACGGACTTCGGCATCGCCCGCGCAAGCGTCAAGGTGATGGAGACCGTCTCGGGCGTCATCAAGGGGCGCTTCGACTACCTCTCGCCGGAGCAGGCGGCCGGCACCCCGCTGGACCCGCGCTCCGACCTCTTCACCGTGGGCGTGCTGCTCTACGAGATGGTGACGGGCACGCACCCGTTTCGGCGAAAAAGAGAGGTCGACACCGTGCAGGCCATCCGCACGGCGGACCACCGGCGCGCCGCGGCCCTGGTTCCGTCGCTGCCGCCGGAGGTGGACGCGCTCATCGAGAAGGCGCTGTCCCTGCGTGCGACCGACCGCTTCCCCTCGGCCGCTGCGATGCGCGAGGCGCTGGACCGCCACCTCCACGGCACCCGGCAAGTGGCCTCCTCGACGGCGTTCTCGGGGTGGCTTCGCGGCCTCCTCACAGACCTCGTGCCCGGCGATCCCAAGGCCCTCGCAGACGCCGAGACCCGCCCGCGGCCGATCCCCGGCACCGAAAACGCGGACCGCCCAACGCAGCTCGCGCCGCCCCCGGTCGCGACGGACACCAGCCTCGCCCGCCTCGACACCACGGTCCGCCGGCGCCCCCCGCTGGATCCCGCGCTGCTCCGCGGGATGCCGTTGCCCGGCGCGTTGCCGTCCAGCGCGCTGCCGGCGGTCGGGCCCGTCGTGGCGCCCCCGCCCGCGGTCCCGCCCCCTCCGCCCGCGCCGCCCGACGAAGAGACCTTCATCCGTCCCGGGCTTCGCGTGCTGGATCCGGCCGCCTCGCTCGACGCGCCCGGGG
>JBEIVK010000185.1:0-6918 GCA_040373935.1 Alphaproteobacteria bacterium | reverse complement strand
GGCGGCCCGGGCGGGTGGCGGGCGCGCGGGCGGCGGCCGCGGCGGCGGTGCCCCTCGGGTTGCTGGCGCTGCACGACCTTCACGCCTACGGCCGGTGGCACCTGCTGGCGATGACGGGCTTCCAAGCCGTGAGCACGGGCCCGGTCGAGGTCGCGCACAAGGCGGTGGCGGCCGTGGGCAGCCTGGGCCTGCTGGGCCTGCCGCCGGTTTTTGCGCGTGGGGTGGCGGCGCGGCTCGGCTGGGCGCTCGGGCTGGTGGTGGGCCTCGGCGCCGCCTTTGCGGCCGGCCATCTCGGCGCGGCCTTGCTGGCGACGGTGGTGGCGGTCGGGGCTGGGGCGGCGGCGCTCGGTGGGCTGCCGCGGCCGGCGCGGGCCGAGGAGCGGGCGTTGTGGGCGTGGTTGGCCATCGGCGGGCTCTTCCTGCTCACCCTGCGCTTCGCGGCGGCGCGCTACTGGCTCCCCTTTTTGCCGCCGGCGGTGCTGCTCGCGGCGCGGGCGGCCTCGCCGCGGGCGCTCGCGTGGGGCGTGCCGGTGGTGGTCGGCTGGGGGCTGCTCGTCGCGGGGGACGACCTCGCGTTCGCCCTCGCGCAGCGCGATCTCGCGGCGCGGGTGCAGGCCGCGGCCGGCGGGCCCGGGCACATCGCCGGGCATTGGGGCTTCCAGCACCACCTCGAAGCCGCCGGGTGGGAGGCCCATGAGGACGACGCGCCCTTGCCGCCCGGCACGCCGCTGGCCCGCTCGGCCGCAGCGTGGCCCCAGGAGGCCGCCGGCTGCGTGGTCGAGGTCGGCCGCTTCGATGCCCCCGCGGTCTGGCCCTTTCCGCGCGTGCACACCCGGGACGGCGCGGCCAACGCCCACAGCTTCCTCGTCGCGGGGGATCCCCCGCTGCCCGTGTTTTCGCCGGTCGGCTGGGGAACGGACCCCTACGACACCGTCACCCTGTGGCGCGCTTGCGACGCAGCGCCCGACGCAGCTCGTGCCCCGCCCCGATGACGCAGAGCGTGTGGTGCACGGCGAGCCACGCCCAGCCGCGCAGCCCGAGCACGGGCGCAAACAGCACCGTTCCCACCAGCGCGGCCGTGAGCCAGGCCAGCGCGATGGTCGCCCCGATGTCGATGCGCCTTCGGGCCACGGACCCTCCGCCGAGAGGATAGCCTGAGCCGTGATGGACGACCGCCTCTTTCGCCCCCTGCGCGTCCCCGAGGCCGCGGCCGGCCGTCGGGTGGACCAGTTCCTCGCCGACCGCTTCCCCGGCATGTCGCGCACGGCCGCCGCCCGCTACATCGCCGACGGCCGCATCCGCAGCGCCGCCCGCGGCACCCTCAAGGCGAGCAGCCTCGTCCACGCGGGCGAGCAGCTGCACATTTTTGTCGACGGCTACGCCCCGGACGCCCCCGAGCCGCCGCTGCCGCCCGTGCTCTACGAGGACGAGCAGGTCCTCGTCATCGACAAGCCCGCCGGCATGCTCGTCCATCCGGCTGGCGAGAAGTGGGCCTGGGCCCTCATCGGCATCGCCAAGCGGGCGCGCCCCGCGCACCGGGTGGACCTCGTGCACCGCCTGGATCGCGACACCTCCGGCGTGCTCGTGCTCACCAAGGATCTCGCCGCGAACGTGCTCCTGAAGGAGATCTTCCGCGAGCGCGACGCCGCCTTGGAGAAGGAGTACCTCGCTGTGGTGCGCGGCGAGCCCGCCCAAGACGCCTGGGAGGTGGACGCGCCGATGGGCGATCACCCGTCCTCGGCCGTGCGCTTGCGCAAGGGCCTGCGCCCCGATGGCGCCCCCGCCCGCACGGGCTTCCGCGTGCTTGAGCGCCGGCCCGGTCGCGCCCTCGTGGCCTGCCGCCTCTACACCGGCCGCACCCACCAGATCCGCGTGCACCTCGAGGCCTCGGGCCACCCGCTGTTCGGCGACAAGCTCTACGGCCACCCCGACGAGGTCTTCATCGAGTGGTTGGAGCACGGCGCGACCCCGCGCGTACAGGCGGCGGCCGGGCACCCGCGGCAGTGCTTGCATGCGTGGCGGATGGCCCTCCCGCTGCCCGGCCGCGCGCCGCTGCAGCTCGAGGCGCCCTTGCCCGAGGAGCTGCGCGCCGTGCTCGAAGGCATCCCGTTTGTCTGGCCCGCCGCCGCGCCCGCTGCCGGCGACGAAGGGGGAGAATGATGCGGTCGCTTCGCTGGTTTGCCGTCTGCGCCGGCGCCTTGGCGCTGGCCCTCGGTCGGGCCCCGGCCCACGCCGAGGAGCCGCCGGCCACCCTGCCCGGCGCCCCCGAGGGCCTCACGGCGGCCCGGCTCGCCGCCTACCGCACCTACAAGGCCGGCCGCATCGTCGTGCGCGAGGAGTCCGAGCTCCGCGGCGGCGGCACCACCATGGTCGGCGCGGCCGGCTGGGGGCCCGGCCCCTGGGGCTGGGGCGGCTACGGCGCGTGGGGGCCCGTGGTCGTGCAAGACCCGGTGCGCACCGTGCGGGGCTGGGGGGTTTACCAGGGGCCCGTGCGTCTCGACACGCCCACCTTCGCCCGCCTCGTCGGCGCCTCCGCCGTCGAGCAGGCGCTCGCCACGGACCTCCGGCGCTTGGACCGCCGGGCCCGCGCCTGGGGCGGCGTCGTCGCGGTCGGCGCCGTGGGCCTGCTGGGGGGCGTCGTCGCCACCACGCAGGCGGGCACCCCGGCGCAGTTTCGCCTCGGCAACCAGATCACCCTCGGCGGCGGCGCCGTCCTGCTGGGCGGCCTCATCGGTGGCAGCCTCCCGCGGGCCAAGGCCACCGAGCTGCGGCGGGACCCATCCGCGAGGTTCACTGCCCCCGAGGCCCAGCGGCTGGCCGACGCGCACAACGAGAGGTTGCGGGCCGAGCTGGGGCTGCGGCCGGATGAGGTCTGGGTGTTGGAGGTGGAGTGAGCGGCACCCTCAAGGCCCCGTCCACACCCACGCCGCCACGCCCTCGCTCACGTACCCGTACACCGCCACCGCGTTGTCTCGCTCCTCGGCGGACAAGGTGTAGAAGTGGTTGCTGGCGGCCGCCGAGTAGAGGCGGTACAGCGGCACCGCGCCGCAGCGCTCGGTGGTGGACACCCAGCCCACCACAAGGTCGATGGGCAGGCCAATCTCGCAGGACGAGCTGACGGTCAGGAAGCGGCGGCCGCCGCCCTTGTCGCAGCGGTAGAGGGGCGTGAGCCCGGGCGCCTCGGCGGCGTGCGTGTAGAAGTAGGGGCTGGACTCCAGGTTTTGGCCGAGGGAGGCGGCCTCTGCCGGGTCCACGCCGTAGACATGGCCGAGCGGCCCGCTGCTGCGGTAGGCCGACTGGCGGCAACCGGGCAGCGCGCCCTCGTCGCAGGCACCGTCGCAGTCGTCGTCGGCGGCGCTGCAGGTCTCGCCCGGCGGCGCGCAGAAGGGGGCGCACGGGTCGCTGCAGGACAGGGCGCCGGTGCTGCCGCAGACCGTCGTGCAGGCCGCCCCGGGCACGCAGGTGGCGACCGACTCGCAGCCGTTGGACGGGTCCCCGTCGCAGTCCCCGGCGCCGTCCTCGCACTCGCCGACCCTGCAGACGCCGTCCACGCAGGCCGCGGCCGCGAAGGGCACGACGCAGGTGATGCCGCAGCCGCCGCAGTTTTCTGGGTCTGAGCGGACGTCGGTGCAGTCGCCAAAGCAAACATCCGCCGGGCAGTCCACGGCGGCGGAGTCCCGCCCGGGCCCCGCGCCGGCCCCGCTGTCCGCCTTGCCGAGAACCCCGGGAGGCGCGCCGCAGCCGAGGACCACGAGCAGGGCGGCCCCCGCCCGCCTCACGCCAAGACCTGCGGGAAGTCGATCGTCGTCTCGCTGCCGGAGAAGCCGAACTGCGGGGTTTCCAAGCCGAGCCCGCGCAGCAGCGTGAGGTGCGCGCTCGCGAGGTTGCCCGCCGGCGCCCGGACGTGCACCCCGCGGCGCACGCGGCCGTCCGCCCCGCCCAGCAGCAGCACGGGAGTCTCGGCGTTGCCGTGCTGGTAGCCCTCGCCGTACTCGCTGGTGCCGAAGATGAGCGCCCGCTCCAACAGCGGGGTGCCGAGCGGGTCCACGTGGGCGGCCAGGGCGTCGCAGAAGCGCGCGAAGCACCGCATCTGGAGCAGGGTGATGGCGTAGATGGCGTCCCAGTCGCCGGCGTGGCAGACCGTGTGCATGTCCTGGGACACGCCCACCTCGCCAAAGACATGGGTGGTGGCCGGGGATGTGAGCATGAAGCTGAAGACGCGCGTGATGTTGCACGCGAGCCCGGTGGCCAGCAAGTCGGCCTGGATGCCCGTCTGCGTCAACAAGTCTGCGCTGGACCCGGGGGCGCCCGGCGCCGTGCAGGCGATGTCCCCGAGCGAGAGGCGACGTTGCACCTGGAACAGGTGCTCCATGTGCGCGTCGAGGCGCAGGCGGTCTGCCGCGCCCAGGCGGCCGCGGAGATCCCCCGCGTCGGCCAGCACGGCGTCCAGCAGGGCCGCCCGGCGCGCCTGGCTGCCGTCTCCGCCGCTGATGCCGAAGATCATCTCGTAGAGGCGCCCCGGGTCCGACACCGCGGGGTTCAAGGAGTCGGGGCCGTTGTAAGAGATGGCGTTCCAGTGGCCGTAATCGTGGAAGCGCGCCGTGCTCGTGCCGATCTCCAAGCTGCGGTACGGCGAGGGAAATGACGCGTAGAAGCGGGGATCCTTGGCGACCACTTGGTCCAGCGTGGGCCGCAAGGCCGTGAGCGTGTGCGAGGGGTGGTCGAAGCCCTCCGGCCGCGGGCGGTCCGAGGTCAGGCCCACCATGAAGCCGCGCATGTGGCCGTCCGACTGGCCGGCCGGGCTGTCCGGCACCTCCGTCTTCGGCTCCAGCCCGCTCAGCACGGTGGGCAGGTGGGCGGCCAGCGGCGCGAGCAGCGGCGGCACGGCCCAGCCGGTGCCCTGCGTCGACGGCGTCCAGTGGTCCGGGTGGCCCGCTTGCAGGCTGCCGTGGCCGTCGTGCCAGGGCAGGCCGTTCGCCCAGAAAAACACGCCGAAGATGGGCCCCAGACCCACATCCTCCGCCCGCGCCCGCGCCGGGATCATCGCCTCGAGCAGCGGCAGCCCCAGGGCCACCCCGCCGACCCCGTGCACCGCCCCCCGCAGCACCGCCCGCCGCGACAGCGGCCCCCGGCTCATGGCGCCACCCCCGCGCCGTCGGGCGCCGCCACGAGCTGAAAGCTCTCATGCAAGGCCAGGGCCCGGAGCAGCCCGCGGAAGCGGTGCCCGTCCGCCGCGAAGCCCTCCGACAGCTGCGCGAGAGAGTCGGCGTCGGCCGCGGTGTCCAGGCGCCCGTGCGCGTGGCGGTAGAGCTGCTTCACCATGCAGGGGCCGACGTCCTCGTGCGTGGAGAGGTGGTCTCCGAGCGCGCCGGCGTCGGCCAGCGGCACGCCCAGCAGCTCGCCGGTGCTGTCGATGGGCTGCCCGCGGTCCTCCGTGCGCCAGGCGCCCGTGGCGTCGAAGGTCTCGAACAGGAACCCCGGCGGATCCATCATCGCGTGGCAGCCGGCGCAGGCCGGGTCGTCGCGGTGCTGGTCCAGGCGCTCGCGCAGCGGCGCGTCGGCGTCCGCGCCCGTCGTGAGGTCCAGGCTCACGTTGTCGGGCGGCGGCGGGATCGTGGCGCAGAGCACGCGCTCCAAGATGTACTTCCCCCGCAGCGTGGGCGAGGTGTCGACCGCGTGCGCGTTCATGGTGAGGAAGGCCCCGAGGCCGAGGATGCCGGCCCGCGGGCTGTCCGGCGGGAGGTCCACCGGCACGAAGGTGATGGGCGATGCACCCGGCGCCTCCAGCCCGTAATGCGCGGCCAGCACGTCATTCACAAAGGCGCGCCGCGCCGAGAAGATGCCCCGGACGTCGGCGTCTTGGCGCTGCACCCGCTCGTCCACGAGCAGCAGCACCTCGGCCCGCATCGCCGCGCGCAAGGCCGGCGTGAAGTCCGGGAAGACCAGCGGATCCGGCGCCGCGCGGTCCAGACGCTGCAAGTCCAGGTACTGCGCGAAGAAGGCCTCCGTCGCCTCGCGCGAGCGCTCGTCGGCGAGCAGGCGGTCCACCGCCGCCTCCAGCCCCTCCGGCGTGCCCAGGGAGCCATCGTCCGCGGCGGCCATCAAGGCCGCGTCCGGCGTGGTGTTCCAAAAGAACAGCGACAGGCGCGCCGCGAGCTCATGCGCCGTCAACCGCCGCACCCCGGGCCGCCCCTCGACCGGCCGCCCCAGCTCCACGCGGTACACGAACCACGGGCTCTGCAGCATCCCTGCCGTCACCGCCTCCAGGCCTTCCCAGGGGTCCGACGACCCAAAGTCGGCCGCTACCGCCAGCCAGCGCGCTTCTTCTGTCGGGGTGAGCGGCCGCCGCCACGCCTGCCGCCCGAAGGCCCGGATGAAGCCCGTCGTGCAGGCGTCCCAGGCCGTCTGCGGCGCGCAGCCCGCGAAGGCCTCCCGCCGCCCCGCGTCCCCGAACACCTCGGCGGCCATCGCCGTCGCCGCCTCTTCGAGCAGCTGCACGCCACTCTCGGAGAGCGGCTCCGACGCCGCCCCCACCGACTCGAACAGGTAGGGCGTCGTGTCGGCCGGCAGCTCCGGCTGCGCCACCGGGCCCAACAAGTCCACGTACACATTGCGCAGTTGCCGCGTCGTCAGCCGCGCGAAGGCCGGCTGCTCCACCGGCACCGGCCCCGCCGGCCCCGCCGCAGCGTCTCCCGCGTCGTCCGGCGCGCGAAAAGGCCCACTGCACGCGGACAACCCCGCGAGGACCATCCCCAGCCCCGCCGCACGCCCACGCCGCACGCCCACGCCGCACCCCGCGCCCTCAGTCTACAAGACGCCGTCCCATCGGTCAAACGCCGGATCGCCCGCGCGCAACCGCCTTGCCGACCCCGGGCGCCCCGCCGGCCGTCCCGGCCGTCGGCGGGCCTCCTCCGCGGT
>JBEIVK010000134.1:0-8562 GCA_040373935.1 Alphaproteobacteria bacterium | reverse complement strand
CCCTCCCGCCCGCCACGGCGCCCTCCGTCGATGCCCGCGTGGACGCGCTGCAGGCCCGGGTGGACGAACTGGAGGCCCTCCTCGTGCTGGGGGCCCCGGCGCCTGCCGCCCCCGCCCCGCCGGCCGGCGGCGCGCCCGGCGCCACGGGCAGCACGGCGGCTGGACAGGGCCGCCTCTTCCAATCGATGAACCCCGACCTCAGCTTCATCGCCGATGTCGCCGCGGCGCACTTCAGCTCCGGGGCCGACAACCGCCAGACGGGCGGGCACGACCCGACCGCCAACGGGTTCAACCTTCAGCAGCTCGAGCTGGCCGTCAGCTCCATCGTGGACCCCTACTTCCGCTTCGACAGCAACCTCGTCTTTTCGCTTTTCGGCGTGGAGATCGAGGAGGTCTACGGCACCACCTTGGGCCTCCCGCTGCGCGGGCAGGTCCGCGTGGGGCAGTTCCTCACCAAGTTCGGCCGCGTCAACGCCACGCATCCGCACTCCTGGGACTTCGTGGACCAGCCCTTCGCCATCGGCCGGGTCTTCGGCGGCGAGGGCAACCGCGGGCTCGGCGTGGAGGGCAGCGTGCTCCTGCCGCTGCCGTGGTTCACCGAGGTCATCGTGTCGCAGACGGTGGCGGGCGGCGAGGCCACGGCCCGCAGCTTCTACGGCGCGCAGGACCTCGGCGTGTCTCGCCCCACGGACCTCCAGACCACCGCGGTCATCGAGCAGTTCTTCCCGGTGTCGGCGGATCTCGGGCTGCTCTGGGGCCTCAGCTATGCGGGCGGGCCCAACCCCACCGGCGCCACCAACCGCTCGGAGGTCTACGGCACCGACGTCTTTTTCCGCTTTCGCCCGGTCACCCGCGGGTCCAACCTGGAGCTGGACGTGAGCACCGAATGGCTGCACCGCCGCCGCCAGGTGCCCGGCGATGTCCTGGCGGATTGGAATGGTCTCTCGTCGGTGGTCGTTCACTTTTCTCCGCGGTGGGCCGTCGCCGCCCGGCACGAGCTGGGCACCGCCGCCCGCGGCCTCGACGGCGCCCTCGCGGACGACCCGCTGGATCCCGAGTGGTCCGCCCTGCGCCAGCGGGTCAGCTCCAACCTCACGTTCTGGCCCACCGAGTTCAGCCGCTTGCGCCTGCAAGGGGCGCGGGACGCCGCGGGTTGGGACCGCACGCCCGACTGGTCGGCCTTCCTCGCGGTCGAGTTCGTCACTGGCGCCCACGGCGCCCATCACTTCTGAGTCCCGATGGTCCACGCCCTCCGCTGCTTTCTCCTCGCCGCGCTCGCGGTCGTGCTCGGGCTGCCGGCGCGCGCCGCCGTGCAGGTGGCCGCCACCACGGCCGATCTCGCCGCCATCACGGCCGCCGTGGGCGGGTCGCATGTCCAGGTCACCGCGCTGTCCCTGCCCACCCAGGACCCTCACTGGGTCGACGCACGGCCCAACCTCGCGCTCACGCTCAGCAAGGCAGACCTGCTGGTCGTCGTCGGGCTGGAGATGGAGGTCGGCTGGCTGCCCACCCTGCAGACGGGCTCGCGCAACCGCAAGATCCAGACGGGCGCCCTGGGCTATCTCGACTGCTCCCAGTTCGTTCGGCTGCTGCAGGTCCCCACGCAGCGCGTGGACCGCAGCATGGGAGACATCCACCCCGGCGGGAACCCGCATTACACCTGGGATCCGCGCGCCGTCGCCGCCGTCGCGCGGGGCATCGCGGCGCGGCTCGGCGCCATCGACCCGCCGCACGCCGCCGACTACACGGCCGGGGCCGCCCGCTTCACCGCCGCGGTGGACGCGGCCCGCGCCGGTTGGGAGGCCCGCCTCGCCCCGCTGCGCGGGCAGCAGGTGGTGGGCTTCCACATGAGCTGGCCCTACCTCGCCGACTGGCTCGGCTTCACGATGCTCACGCACATCGAGCCGCGCCCCGGCATTCCGCCGACGCCGTCCCACGTCGCGGAGGTGCTGCGGATGATGCGGGCGGCCGGTGCGAAGGTGATTTTGATGGAGGAGTACCACAGCAACGCCGCCACCGATCAGGTCGCGTCGCGCACCGGAGCGCACATCCTGCGGCTGCCGGGCGGCACGCGCTTTCAGCAGGGGCAGACGTACCTGCAGTTCATGGAGGGCGTCGTGGCGCAGCTCGAGGCCGAGCTGCGGAGGGCCGGATGAGGCGGGCCGCGCTGCTGGCCGCGGCGGTGGGGGGCGGCTGCACCTTCGCGCCGGGCGCCGCCTTCACGCGGGTCGAGGGCGGCACGCTCGACGTGGTGTGGGAGCCGGGCGCCCGCGCCGTGGATGGCGCGACCTTCCTCACCGCCGGCGGGCTCGCCGTGACGGTCGAGCAGCTCTCGCTCGATGTGGAGGCGCTCACGCTGTTGGAGCTGGAAGGGGCGGACGACGTCACCTTCGACCCGGCCAACCCGCCGCCCGGCTACACGTTCTGCCACGCAGACCACTGCCACCGCGAGGACGGCGCGCTCATCTCCTACGCCGAGATCCGCGCCGAGCTGGCCGGCGGGGACGCCACCTTCACCGAGCTGCTCACCTTCGGGCTGGACGCCACGGCGGACCTCCGGTCGCCGACGCGCCTCGCGCTCGGCGCGCCGGCGCCCGGCCCCGACCTCGGGCTCGTGACCCTCACCCAAGCCGCGCTCTCTCTCGGTGCGTTCTCGTTGGAGGGCCTCGCGGCGCCCTGGGCGGGCGCCGGGGACGCCCTGCCGGCCGAGCGCCCGGACGCCCGCCCGGTGTGCGTCGCCTTGTCCCTGGGCGCGCCGCTCACGCGGGGCCTCGGCCTGGAGGTGAGCCGCACGGGGCCGGCGGTGCAGCGGGTCGAGGCGGTCGTCACGGTCGACGCCACCTTCCTCGACGGGCTCAGCCCGGCAGATCTCCCCGCCGACGGCGCGCTGGCCCTCACCGACCTCGCGGATCCGCGGGCCGCGGCGGTGCGGGATGCCGTGCTGCTCTCCACGCTGGAGGCCGGGCTCGCGCCGGCCGGCGGCGCGGAATAGCCGGTCCCGATGCGCGCACCCGTCTCCGTCGTCGTCGTCCTCGCCGCCTGCACCGCCAAGTCC
Organism: Alphaproteobacteria bacterium; assembly: GCA_040373935.1. GTDB lineage: Bacteria > Myxococcota_A > UBA796 > UBA796 > UBA2385 > JBEIVK01. Next base: position 5,507 of record JBEIVK010000134.1, on the reverse strand, counting down.
GGGGACTCCGGGGGGCGCGTCGACTCGGGGATCGACCCGGTGGAGCAGGCCGCCTGCGACGCCGCGATGGCCGGCGAGGGCCTTCCCATGACGGCGGCCGACGGCCCGGACTCCACGGCGCCCACGGTCTCCGCGGGCACCCCGGCGCGCGTCGCCCTCACCATCGGGGCCACCGGCTACGTGCGCCTCGGCGAAACGCTGCCCTCCGTCTTGCGGGTCGGCTTCGCTGGGCAGGCGACGGGCCTCATCGTCGGCGCCACGCCCGAGCCCCTCCCCGCCCCGGTGCCGAGCCCGCTCTGCCCCGAGAGCATCCCCGAGGTCTACGCGCTGCCCGCCCCGGCCGATGGCGCGCCGCTGTTCCTCAAGCTCGGGCCCGCGTCGGCCCAGCAGGTGTGGCTCTCGCTGGAGCCGGCCGGTGCCTGACACGCTGCTGCGCGCCGAGCGCCTCCTCGTGGGCCACGCCGGCCGTCCGCTGCTGCCGCCGCTGGACCTGTCGGTGCGGCCGGGAGAGTTTTGGGCGGTGGTCGGGCGCAACGGCTCCGGCAAGACGACGCTCTTCCGCACGCTCCTGGGCTTGCAGCCCCCGGTCGGCGGCCGGGCGGTCTGGCCGCAGGGGCGCGTGCGGGTGGCCTGGGTGCCGCAGCGCCTGGACCTCGACCCTCTCTATCCGCTGCCCGTCGGGCAAGTGGTCGGGATGGGGCTGGACCACGGCTGGTCCTTCTTGCGCCCCGCTGGCGCCGCGCGCGTCGCGGCCATCCGCGCGGCCCTGGCCGAAGTGGACGCCGAGAGCCTGGAATCGCGCCTGTTTCGGTCCTTGTCCGAGGGCCAGAAGCAGCGCGTGTTGCTCGCCCGCGTGGTCGCGTCGGGGGCGCGCCTCGTGCTGCTCGACGAACCCACGGCGGCGATGGACGCCGTCGCCCAGCGCGACGCGATGGAGACGCTGCACCGCGTCCGGGCCCGCCACGGGCTCGCCGTTCTCATGGTGAGCCACCACCTGCCGCTCGCGCTGCGCCAGGCGGATCGCGTGCTGTTCTTGGATCCGGACGACGCCGCGGTGCTCGTCGGCACCCCCGAAGACCTCCGCGCCCACCCGCTGTTCCACGCCCGCTACGGCCACGCCGCCGCGGAGGTCTGCGGTGCACCCTGAGCTGCCCGGGCCCACCTTGGCCGACTTCATCGACGGCTGGGAGCTCTTTCAGGATCCTGTCCTGGCCGCCGTCCTGGCGGGGGCCACCCTCGGTTGGCTCGGCGTCTTCGTCGTGCTGCGGCGCATGGTCTTCGTGGCGGCGACGCTGTCCCAGGCCGCGGGGCTCGGCGTCGCGCTCGCGTTTTGGTCCACCATCCACCTCGGCTGGGGCCCGCCGCCCTTCGTCGGCGCGGTGCTCGCCGCCCTCGCGGCCGGGGCCGTGGCGAGCATCCGCCCGGAGCGGCTCTTTGTGTCGCGGGACGGCTTGCTGGCCTTTACGTGGCTCGTGGCGGGCGCCGGGGTCGTGCTGGTGGGGGACCACATCGCCCAGGAGGCGCACGACATCGCGGGGATCCTCTTCGGCAGCGCTGTTCTCGTGCGCCCGGAGGACCTCGCGGTGCTCGGCGGCGTGTCGGCGCTCGCGCTCGGCGTGGCCGCGGCGGCCCACCGCGGGCTTCTGTTCGCCGCCTGGGACCCGGAGGCGGCGCGCATCCAGGGCTTGCCCGTGCGGTTGCTGGATCTCACCCTCCTCGTGCTGGTGACGCTGGCGGCCTCCGCGGCCACGCGGGCGCTGGGCGCGCTTCCGGTCTTCGCGTTCAGCGTGCTGCCGGGGCTCTCGGCGGTTCTGCTGGCCCCGCGGGTGAACCTCGCCTTCCCGCTGGCGCTCGGCTTGGGCGCGGCGGCGGGCGGGCTCGGCTACCTCGCCGCGTTCTTGCTGGAGCTGCCGGTGGGCGCGAGCCAAGCAGCGGTGGCGGCCTTGCCGGTGGTGCCGGCCCTGGCGTTGGCGCGGCTGCGGCGCTGAGCCGGCCCCGGGCGGCGGCGGGCGGCCCGCGGCGGGGCAGGAAGGGGGCGTTACGGGGGAAACGTGGTTTCCCCCGTCCCCATCCAAGAAAGCTCCCCAAAAGCGGCGGCCGCCTGGGCGATCGCGGAGTCCCGGCCCGGCCAGTCGAGGGGCAGCGGCGCGGCGCCCCAGCGGCCGGCGGGGCCGTCGATGAAGAGCGCGTGCAGGCGAAAGGCAGGTATATCGCCGGCTTCGGAGAGGGGTGGCCCGCCGCCGTAGAGGCGGTCTCCGGTGAGCGCGAGGCCGAGGGCGGCGGCGTGCACGCGGATCTGGTGGGTGACGCCGGTCTCGATGGTGGCGGCCCAGAGGGTGCCGCCGGGGGCGGGCCCGAGGCGCCGCAGCCCGGTCCGGGCCGGGAGCCACGCGCCGCGGTGGGGCGTGGCGACGCCGCGCTGCACGACCATTCGCTGCTTGCGCCGCGGATCGTGGGCGATGGGGCGGTCGATGCTGTGGGTGGACCACGGCACGCTGCGGGCGCTGTGGAAGAGGTAGACCTTGCGCAGCAGGCCGTCGCGGAACCATCCGCGGAGGAGGGCGAGATCGGCCGGGCTGCGCGCGGCGAGCACGAGGCCGCTGGTCGGCGTGTCGAGCCGGTGCGCGATGCCGCCGTCGAAGCCGGGGGGCCAGGCGGCGCCGTCCGCGAGCGCGCCCCGCGCGCGGGCCCGGGCGAGCAGACAATCGCCGTCCGGGCTGCCGTGCGGGGGAAAGACGGGGAGGCCGGCCGGCTTCGTGAGGAGGACGACGCCGGGCCCGGCCATCGTCAGCGCAGGACGATGTTGTTGAGGAAGGCGGCGAGGACGCCCATGATGCTGACGCCGGCGATGATGCCGGAGGCGGCGGGCACGAGGTAGTCCTCGCTCTGCTTGGGGGCGCTGCGCGACCAGAGCGCCGCGCCGGCGGCGCCGATCATCATGGCGAGCGGGTACTGGAAGGGCAGGATGAGCCCGAGGCTGAACCCGGTGGGCGAGGGCAAGAAGCGGCGCGCCTTGGGCAGCACGGCCTCCAGCGCGACGAGCACGACGCCGATGGCGAGCCCGACGGCCATCGCTTGCTGGTGCATCGGGTGCATGTTGTCGATGCCCGTCTTGAAGACCTCGGCGACGGCCTTCCAGGCCTGGGCGGCGGGGGCCGGGAACTCGGGGGCCTTGCCGTCTTTGCCGAGCAGGACGGTGGCGTCGGGCACGAGCAGGTAGAAGCCCCAGACCGTCGCGGCGGTGCCAGCGAAGACACCCGCGAGCTGGGCGATGAACTGCCGGCGCGGGTTGGCGCCGAGCAGGTAGCCGGACTTCAGGTCGTTCAGCAGGTCTGCGGCGGAGCCGGCCGAGGAGGCCGTGATGGAGGCCGTCATCAGGTTGGCGGTGGTGCTCTGCGGGATGAGCACGCCGTAGGTGAGCTGCATCAGCTTGCCCATGGCGCCGACGGGCGTGATGTCCGTCTCGCCGGTGGCGCGGCACGCGACCAGCGCGAGCAGGAAGGTGAGGCCCACGGCGAGGATGCCGTAGTGGACGGGGATCTCAAAGGAGTGGGCCGCCACGGCGACCACGCCCGAGCCCGCCACGCCACCGCCGAGCACGAACCACGAGAAGGGGACTTCGGTGGCGGCGACCACCGGATCCACCGCCGCGCCGCCGCCCTTGAGCCCGGAGAAGGCGCGCAGGATGGTGCGCCACTGCAGCGCGAAGGAGGCGAGGCCGCTCGACACCATGATGGAAACGCCGAGCCAGAGGCCAATCTCCTTCCAGGCCTTGTAGGGCGCGGTGACCGCGCGGATGACCTTGCCGGTGACCGGGCTCGCCCACTCGGCCTCCCAGCCGATGGGGCCGAGCACGAAGATGAGGAGCAGGCTGCCGAGCATCATCCAGACGGCGGTCTTCAGGCCGACGAGGGCGCCGGCGGCCACCATGACGGGGTTGTGGTCCAGCACCATCGTCCAGTCGGAGGGCTTGAACGCCTTGAACTGGCCGTCGACCATCTCGCCGCCCCGCGCGGGCAGCCAGTCGAAGATGGGGGAGTCGGCGGGCAGCAGCGGGCCCTTGTCGGTGACCTCGCCCGCCTCGTTGCGCACCGGCTTGAGCTTGAGCTCGAGCAGGATGGGGAAAAGCGCGCCGACGAGCGCGGAGACGGTGAGGGCGCGGGCCTTGCGGAGCGCCTCGGCGCCCTCGGAGAACAGGCTTTGCAGCGTGGTGGCGGCCGCCGTGCCGGACGGGAACTTCAGGCGCTCCTTGTTGATGAGGTTGCGCTTCATCGGGATGGCGAGCACGGTGCCCAGCACGCCGAGGAAGAAGGTCCAGGCGATGAGCACCCACGGCGTGAGGTGCTGGCCCTCCGGGCGCTCCGGGGTGGCCGAGAGCATCAGCAGCGCGGCGATGGCGCTGACCATCGTGCCGCCCGTGGCGTAGCCGGCCGAGGAGGCCGTGCTCTGCATGCAGTTGGTCTCGAGGATGGTCATCGGCGTCTTGGCGACGCCCACCTTGCGGAAGAGCGTCCAGATGGCGAAGGACAGGATGCAGGCCGTGATCGCCACGCCGAGGCCCCAGCCCGTCTTCAGCCCGATGTACAGGTTGGTGAACGCGAGCAAGAAGCCCAGGGCCGAGCCCATCGCGATGGCGCGGAACGTCAGCTGCGGGCTGTCCTCGCCGCGGTAGACCTTCGCGTACCACTCCGCCTCGTCCATGTTTTGCACCTGGTCCGGCGCAATCGGGACGGGGCGGGCGGCATCGATCTCGGCCTGGGTGGCCGGCGCGCGCTGGAACAGGGGCATGGACGACCTCGCGAACGGCGGAGCCTACCAGACGCGCGGCCGGGCGGCGAGGGGGGCCCGCGCCGCGCGCCGCTCGGGTTAGGATGCGGCGGCAGGAGCCCGCCATGACCGAACCGTCCGCCCCGGCCGCCCTCACCGCCGCCTTCGAGCGCCTCCGCCTCGCCTGGTCGCGCGACGGCGGGCTCGACGCCAAGGCGCGCAAGGCCCATCTGAAGGCCCTGCAGAAGGCCATCGGCACGCGGCGCGAGCGCGTGTGCGATGCCCTGGCCGCCGACTTCGGAAACCGCTCTCGCCACGAGACGATGGGCGCCGAGCTGTGGCTGGTGATGGAGGCCATCCGGCACGCGCGCACGCACCTGGACGAGTGGATGGAGCCGGTCGAGAAGGACGTGGGCTGGCAGATGCAGCCGGCCACGGCCCGCGTCGTGTTTCAGCCGCTCGGCGTCGTCGGGCTCATCGCCCCATGGAACTACCCGTTCCAGCTCTCGTTTGCGCCGCTGGTCGCCGCCATCGCCGCCGGCAACCGCGTGCTGCTCAAGCCCTCCGAGTACACCCCGCAGACCAACAAGGTCGTCGCGGAGATCCTCTCCGAGGTCTTCCCGGCGGAGGTCGTGTCGGTGGTCGAGGGCGGGGCGGAGGTCGGCGCGGCCTTCGCAGAGCTGCCCTTCGACCACATCTTCTTCACGGGCAGCACCAAGGTCGGGCGCCTCGTCGCGATG
>JBEIVK010000449.1:0-3817 GCA_040373935.1 Alphaproteobacteria bacterium | reverse complement strand
CCCCCCCCACCCCCACCCCGTAACCCGCGATCTTTTTGGTTGCTTTTTGTTCAGAGGTGTGTTCTTCCTTTGTGCTTGCCCCGGCCCTGGGGGCCCCCGCCTCCGGCCCGTGGCGCGGTGGCCCCGCCGCGCGCGCCCCGCTCACTCGACGGGCAGCAACCCGCCGTCAAAGAAGACCGCCACCCGGCCGCGGCTGTTGTTGTGGCCGCGCGCGCCCACCGCGATGTCCAGCGGGCCCGACCCGTTGAAGTTGCCGATGGTGAGCCCGTAGCCGGCGAACTCGTTGGCCGACGAGCCGTAGAAGGTCTTGCCCGCCGCGCCCACGTCCACCTCGCCCTCGAGCGGCCCGTAGAACAGGAAGGCCGCCCCGGCGCCGTTGCCGGCGTCGTCGTTGGTGTACGAGCCGACGAGCACGTCGTCTGCGCCGTCTGCATCCACGTCGCGCACGGAGAAGCTGTTGTACTGCCCGCCGAGGTACTGGTAGTCCGCCGTCTCGCGGGCCGACCACACGCGCGCCGCCGTGAGCGCGGCCGAGCTGATGAAGGGCCCCGGCACCACGCTCACCTGGCCCGCGTAGGTGCCGCCGGCGTCGTTGTACTTCGCGCCGATGAGGAGATCCGCCGCGCCGTCGCCGTCCATGTCGCCCGCCGCGAGGTTGGAGCCCACGGCATCGCCCGTCGGGCCCGTCACCAGCGCATCGGCGGCCGAGGGCGCCAGGGCGCCGCTGAGCGGCCCCGAGAAGATCGCCACGAGGTCCGCGCCCGACACGCCGACCGCGAGGTCGCCCACGCCGTCGCCGTCGAAGTCGCGCACGGCGGCCGCGTAGCCGACGTAGTCGTTGGCCGCCTCGCCAGCGACCGTGGCGACCGCGGCCGCGGCGCTGGTGTCGGCGCCCAGGGGCCCGGCGAGCAGGTAGACCGCGCCCGCGTTGCTGCCGACCGCGTGCGCGCCCACCATCCAGTCGCCCACGCCATCGCCCGTGAGGTCGCCAGCCGGCTGGAAGATGTACTGGCCGAGATCCCCGCCGTCCGACGCGCCGGCGATGCGGGCGTCCGCCGTGCTGCGCCCGAGCGTGCCCGAGAGCGGCCCGGCGAACAGCCACGCCTCGCCGCGCTCGGAGCCCCCGCCCCCTGCGCCGTAGGCGGTGACCAGCACCTCGCCGTAGCCATCGCCGTCCTGGTCCGGGATGAGGGCCGTCTCGTAGCCGAGGTACGCGCGCGTGCCGCTGCCGTCGATGCGGGCGGCCCAGCGCGGGTCCTCCGCCGTCGCGGGCTCCGGGAAGGGCGCCAAGAACAGATAGGCCGAGCCGGCGTCGGTGGCGCCGTTGTCGTCCCCGTAGGCGCCGACCAGCAGATCCTCCGCGCCGTCGCCGTCGATGTCGGCCCCGGAGCTGACGTCATAGCCGAAGTAGTCGAGCGAGTCCGCTCCCGTCAGGAGGACGTCGGCGTCGTCCGTCTCCACCGGGCAGGTGTCGTCGAGGAAGCCGTTGCAGTCGTTGTCTTCGCCATCGCACTCCTCCTCGGCGCCCGGGAAGGTGGAGTCCAACGCGTCGTCGCAGTCCCCCGCCTCTTCGGCGTAGCCGGCGGGCGCCTCGCAGCCGAGCACCGTCTCGCCCTCGACGCCGAAGCCGTCCCCGTCGGCATCCCGATAGAAGGTGAGTTGTCCCTCCGCGAAGGAGCCATCCACGAAGCCATCGCAGTCGTTGTCGATGCCGTCGCAGACCTCCGTCGCCCCCGGCACCACCGCGGCGTCGAAGTCGTCGCAATCGCCGTCCACCGCCGCGTAGCCCTCGGGCACCGTGCAGGCGCGGGCCGTGTAGACCGTCACGCCGAAGCCGTCGCGGTCGAAGTCGGCGTACCAGAAGGGGGCGTCCACCGCCCACGCCTCGTCGGCCTCGCCCGAGCAGTCGTTGTCCGCGCCGTCGCACACCTCGTCGGCCGCCGGGTGGACCTCGCCGTTTGCGTCGTCGCAATCGACCTCAACGGGGAAGCCGTCGCCGTCGGCGTCCACCACGCCCCCGCCGCCACCACCGCCATCCCCGCCGCCCGCGGAGTCGTCCGCCTTGTCGCCGCAAGCGAGCACGAGACCGAGGACCAAGGGGCAGCAGCGGGACAGAATGGACGGGCGCATCGGGTTCCTCCGGTCGCGCAGCGTATCGCGGATTGCCTGCGCCCGCCGCGCAGCCCGCCGCGTTTGCCGCCCGTCCGCCGAGCCCATAACGGGGCGCCATGCGCCTCCTCGCCCTCGTCGCCCTGCTCGGCTGCGCCCCCAAGTCCGCTCCCCAAGACGCGCTGCCGTCCCCCGGGGTCGTCCGCCTGCTGCTCGCCCCCGAGCTGCCGCCGCTCTGCGTCTCCGACGGCGGCCCCGACACCCCGAAGGACGGCCGCGCCGCCCGCCAGGCCGCCCTGGTCCGCCTCCAAGCCGGCGACGCCGCCGGTGCCCGCGCCGCCCTCGGCACCGTCGACGCCTCGCCCGCCGCCGATGTGCTTCGCGCCGTCGCCGCCCTGTACGACGGCGATCTCCGCGGCGCCCGCGCGCTGCTGCGCGACGTCGGCGTCGCGCTCCCCGCCGACGGCTGCGTCCAGGAGGCGCTCGCGCTCCTCGCCGTGCTGGACAACGCTTCCGGGCAGGCCCGCGTGCACGCCGCCGACGCGTGGCGTCTCCAACCCACCGCCCCTGAGGCGGGCGCCTTGTACGCGCAGATCCTTCAGCGCGCCGGGGCGGCCGACGAGGCCGCGCGTGTGCTGCGCGAGGTCATCCAGGTCGCCCCCACGCACCCGCTCTCCAACCTGCTGCTCGCCCGCTTCTACCTGGATCGCGGCGACGCCCTCCTCGCCCTGCCGCTGCTCGCGCACGCCCAGGCCGGCGGCCTGCCCGTCGGCCCGCTCCAGCTCCGCGCGGCCTGGGGCGCCGGAGACCTGCCAGCCTACCTTCGCGCCGCCAGCGCCGCCGGCCTCCCCCTCGGAGACCAGGGCGCCCTCGCCACCGCAGGCGACCCGGTCGGGGCCTACCGCGCGCTCGTCGGCCTCGGCGACGGCCAGGACACCCTCACCCTCCGCATCGACACCCGCGTCGGCCCCCTCGACTGCGAGCTGTTCTGGAGAGACGCTCCCGTCACCGTCGCCAGCTTCGTCGGCCTCGCCCGGGGCACCATCGGCTGGGTCCACCCCGACACCGGCGCCGCCATGGCCGGGACGCCGCTCTACGACGGCACCGTCATGCACCGCGTCATCCCCGAGTTCATGGTGCAGATGGGCGATCCGCGCGGCGACGGCACCGGCGGCCCCGGCTACCGCTTCCCCGACGAGATCGCCCCCGGCCGCCGCTTCGACCGCCCGGGCCTGCTCGCGATGGCCAACTCCGGGCCCGCCACCAACGGCAGCCAGTTCTTCATCACCGAGGTTCGCACCCCGCATCTCGATGGAAAGCACACCATCTTCGGCGCCTGCACCGAGGAGACGATCCAGCGCATCGCCGCCCTCGCCCGCGAGCCGCGAGACCGCAGCGATCGCCCGATGACCCCGGTCGTCCTGGAGAAGGTCACGGTCGGCGCCCGCTGAGCGTTCCGGCGCGAGAACGCGGGTCACGGCAGGGGCTTGTGTCTTTTGGGGGGGGGGGTTAGGACTACGATTCCGTGGAGGCATGTGGCGCTAGGGGTGCGGAGGAGTGCGGAAGAAACGCGGGTTGCTGCTGGCAACAATTTCTCACAAGTACTCTACTTGGTGACTGTATAAAGCCACTATGAATATTAGTGAGTATACATTCATGGGCATTGACTTTTGAGACTTGGTGCCAGCCGAAGCCATCAAAAGCCTTG
>JBEIVK010000045.1:0-13098 GCA_040373935.1 Alphaproteobacteria bacterium | reverse complement strand
GCCGCCGGGGGCGGCACGGAGGCGCGGCGCGCCGACCGCGGCGGGGGGCCGGTGCCCGGCCCGGAGGGCCGGGCAGGCGCCCTGGCCTACGCGTTGTCGCCGGGAGGAGCGGCCACGAAACGCTCGATGGAGATGCGGATCTGGGAGACGCCGTAGCCGCGCTCGACGCTGACCCACGGCACGTTGGCGGCCCGGGCGGCGGGGAGGACGATGCGGTCCGTGTCGTGGCCGATGAAGCGGCGCAGGACGACGACGAAGTCGATGCCGCCGTTCTTGACGGCCTCGGCGAGGGTGGTGGGGTTGCGGGAGTGGTCGGTGGTGAACCACTCGAGCGACTGGAAGGCGAAGGCGGCCTGGATGCGCTGGCGGGCCTCTTCGCGGCTGTCGCCGCCGATGATGGCGGCCTTGCGCCCGCGCACGAGGGACCACCAGGGCCAGTCGGCCGGGATCTCGGGGGCCGGCGCGGACAGCTCGGCGTCGAACTCGCGGTCCTGCTCTTCGGCGTCGCGGATGGACTTGCGGAGCTTCTTGAAGGCGGCGTGCTTTTTGAGGAGATCCTGGCGCGGCGTGAGGATGCGCAGCAGGCGGGGGTCTTCGGAGGAGACGCCGGCTTCGAGGGCCTGGAGGGCCTTCTGGACGATGACCTCGCCGCCGTCCGGGTCTGTCGAGCAGAGGAGGTCGAGCTCGGCGAGGACTTTTTCGGGGTTGAGGCCGTGGGAGTTGAGCCAGCTCTGGAGCTCCGTCCAGAAGTGGATGGCGTCGGCGCGCCAGGAGCCGTGCACGGGCTTGTGCGTGCGCTGCAGCCCGAAGACGAAGCCCGGCTGGCGCTGCTTGCTGTAGAGCGTCATCGCGGAGAAGACGCGGTCCAGGTCGGAAGTGCGGGCGGGGTCCCAGAGGCCTTCGAGGAGCTCATCCTGGAGGTGGCGGGCGCGGGCGACCGTCATGCCGACGAGGGACTTCTGGATGTCGCGCGGGAAGTCCGGCCAGCGGCCGATTTGCTCGGCGGTGGTGGCGGTGCCGAGGCGGATGACCTCGGCTTCGACCCGCTCCTTTGTGTCCAGGAGGCGAGGGACCTCGCCGAAGAGCGCCAGCACGGGCCGCAGCTCGGCGGGCGGGGGCTCGGTTTTGGTTGGGGCGGGCGGGGCCTGTACGGCGCGGCTCCAGCCGGGGCCAATCTGCACGTTGGCGAGCGCGCTCAGGTCTGCCGGCGGCGAGGGCGGCAGCGCGGGGGCCGGCGGGGCGGCGGGCGTGGACGGGCGGGAGAGCACGCCTGTCCGTAGATTGACCGGTGTGGAGGCGGCGGCGACCACGCGGGCCGCCGAGGGGGCCTCGACCGTGACGTGCTCGCCGCTGCGTGCGAGCACGACCCGACCCCCTGCGCGCTGCCACGAGAGCACCAGCCTGCCGAGATCTCCGGCCAGGGCATCCCGCCGGCTGCGCAGCGCGTCCAGGGCCGCGGCGCCACGCCACTCTTGGAAGGTGTCCGTCGCGGCGAGGGACATGGCCCGTGCGTAATCGACCTGGGTGGCGCCGAGGTCGGTGAGGGCTTGCTGCAGCGCTTGCTCGATCTCGTCGAGGTGGCGGTCTGCCGGGGACCGTGGCGGGGATGACTCGTCGGGGTGGGTCTTCATGGGTGCTCCGCGCGAGCGGGGCTGAAGCCGCTCGGCCCTTTCAGGTTAACGCGGGACCGGGGGGCTCGCGTCCGACGGCGGCGGCGCTTCCGGTGAGGCCCATGAACGGTCGATACGTCCAACTCGCGTGTGCGCTCGGCTTTGTGGCGGTGGCCGCGGGGGCCTTCGGCGCGCACGCCCTGGAGGCGCGGGTGGCCCCGGAGGCGCTGGCCTGGTGGGACACCGGGGCGCGGTATCTCGGCCTCCACACCGCGCCGCTGTTCGTCGTCGCCGCGTGGGCGGGGCGCCCGTGGGCGCGCCGCGCCGGGGTCGCGTTCGTCTTGGGCAGCGCGGTCTTCGCGGGTACGTTGTTCGCGATGACGCTGGGCGGGCCGCGGTGGTTGGGGGCCATCACCCCGGTGGGGGGGACGCTCCTGCTGGCGGGATGGGCGCTGCTGGGGTGGGCCGCCGCAGAAGGGCCCGCCCCCAGGACGGCCAGTCGTCCGGCCGGAACAACGCCGGATACAGCGCCACCGAGATGAGGGAGAACGGGCCCACCTCCATCGCGGCGTGGATGACGATGTGCATCCCGAGGCCCACGGCGGCGTAGGCGAGGCGGAGGTCCACGCGCGCGTTGAGGCGGCGCCAGGCCCCGCCGCGGGCCGGGGTGGCGCGCGCCCAGAGCACCCACAGCAGCAGGGGGCTGCCGACCTCAAACAGCCAGACGCCGAGGGTGCTCGCTTGGAGCAGCGGCGCCGCGGGGGCGAGCCAGGCCATGTCCGCGCGCTGCCAGGTGGGCTGTTGGAGGATGTAGTAGAGGGCGTGCAGATCCCCGCCGGGGACCCAATGAACCGACAGCTTCTGCCAGCCCGTGGAGGTGTACATCACCACGAGCTGCAGGGTGAGCAGCCACCGCGGCCACGCGGACACCGGGCGGGCGCTTGACCACGCGCCCGTCTGCGCGCGGCAGCGGAGGGACAGCGTGGCGTCGGACTCGGCGAGGACGAGCAGCCAGAGGGCGTTGACGATGAGGGTGTCGTAGGAGCCGCCGGCGCCGGGGTTGATCCAGAACAGCGCCAGGAAGGCTTGCTGGGAGAGCAGGGCGGCGAGGCGGCTGGCCACGCCGAGGAGCAGCGCGGCGGCGCTGCCGACGCCGAGCGCGAACAGCGCGTGGACGAGCGCCGGGGTGACCCCGCCCAGGTGGTCCGTCCACCAGGACCCGCCGGCCTGGGGGCGGTAGCCGCCGTTGGCCGCGTCGAGCAGGATGACGGGCATGACGGGGCTGAGCCAGACCGTGAGGAAGGCGTAGAGCACCGCGAGGGCGACGCCGATGCGCACCAGCGCGAGGGAGGTGCCCGCCTCGGCGGTGGACAGGGCGCGGACGAGGCGAGACCAGAGCTTCATCGGAGATCTCCGAGGCGGTACTCGCGCAGGCCCTCGACCTTGGTGCTCGGCACGACGCCGGCCGCCGTCGCCTCCGGGCTGAGGGTCCGGTAGCGCTCCCAGTAGATGCGGGCGCGGGTGGCCTCCGGGAAGTCGGCGGCGGCGCGCCGGGCCAGATGGTCTGCGAGGTGACCATATGCTTTGCGATAGGACTTCCAGGAGAACCGAAAGAGCAGGCTGCGCATGCGGTCATGGGCGAGCACGGGCTCCATCCACGTGGCCTCCGGGTCCACCTCGCGGAAGATGATGCTCCACTCGCCGTCCTCTTCGATCTCGACATTGAGCCGGGCGGGCACGCGCTGCGGCGCGACGAACATGCGCCACGATTGGCGTACCCCGAGGCGCTCCGTGTAGAACCCCAGCGGGGCGAACACGGCGCGCCGGGCGTCCATGAACGCCGCGGCGAAGTCCCAGAGGTGGGACTGGAAGGTGGTGTCGTCCGCGGCCATTCCGAGCGCGCGGAAACGGGCGGCCCAGGCTTTCAGCTCGGCCTGGACCGTCGGGTCTTCCCAAGCCGAGCGGTTCATGCCGCCCTCGGGCGCGGGGACGCTCATGCCGACGACGACGGCGACGTGGAAGACCACGAAGGCGGCGCGAAGGTGGGGCCAGGCGCGGGCCAGCGGGCCGGTGCCGCTCATTCCGCGGCCTCGAACACCAGAGAGGACGCCGACATCAGCGCGGCATGGGTGATATCGGGGCCCACGGGCACCCCGTCGAGCCGCACCTCGGTGACCACGCCGGACCCGCGGCGCTCGATGGTCAGGGGGCCGGCGTCGCCCCGGCCGACCACCACCCGCGAAAACCGCGGCGCGCCGAGGACGTAGCGGTCCGTGCCGGCCAGCGGGTAGAGGCCCAGCGCCGCCCAGACCGCCCACGCGGAGAGCGTCCCGCCGTCATCGTTGCCGGCGAGGCCGTCCGGGCCGGTGCCATACCAGCGCCCCCAGATCCAATCCACCCAGCGCTGGGTGGAGGCCGGGTCCCCCGCGAGGGCGAAAAGCCAGGGCGCGTGGAGGTCGATCTCGTTGCCATGCCAGTACCAGACCTCGGGCACGCCCTCGATGTCGTCGGCGGCGTCGACCTCGGCCTCGCGGAAGAACTCGTCGAGCCAGCCGCGCGCGACCGCGGGCCCGCCCATCAGGTCGAAGAGGCCCTCCGGGTCGTGGGGGACCATCCAGCGGTACTGACGGGCGTTGCCCTCCGCGAAATCCTCGGTCCACAGGGCGACGTTCTCGAGGGCGGTGAAGGTGCCGTCGGCGTTGCGTCCGTGGAAGTAGCCGACAGACGGGTCCCAGAGGTTGCGCCAGGTCTGGGCGCGCCCCTCCAGCCACGCGAGGGTGTCGGGCTCGGCGCCGAGCGCGGCGCCGCCGCGGGCGAGCGCGTGGTCGGCCAGCGCGAGCTCTTGGGTCCAGGCCACCGAAGTGCCGACGTGGTCTGCCGGGTAATAGCCGACGGTGTCGAGCCACTGGACGTCGGGGCGCCCGCCGTAGGTGGGGGTGAGGGTGCCCGCGGCGAGGGAGACGGCGTTCTCCCAGAGCAGCGCGTCATCCGGGGTGCGCAGGCCCTTTTGCCAGGCCTCCCCGATGACGATGTGGGCCGGGCTGCCGACCATGAAGCCGCCGTCCCCGTCCGCGAGGGGCCACTTCGGCAGGTTGCCCCCGCGCTCCGCCATGCGGGCGAGGGAGCGGAGCAGGTCGACGTGTGTGGCCGGCCAGGCGAGGGTGTAGAGCGGATGGGTGGTCCGGTAGGTGTCCCAGAGGCTCATGTCCGTGTAGAACGGGTGGCCGGGGGTGAAGATGTCCGGGCCGAAGGCGCGCGAGCGACCGTCGGCGTCGTCCCAGCGCGTCGGCATCAGCAGGCTGTGGTACAGCGCCGTGGCGAAGACCGCGGCGTCGTCGTCCGAGGCGCCCTGCACCTCAAAAGGCGCGAGCCAACGGCGCCACTCGGCCTGCGCGGCGGCCTGCGCGCCTTCGAGGGAGGTGGCCTCGGCGGCGCGGTTCGCGCGCGCGCCCGCGAGGTCCACCACCGACACACCGACCTGCACGTCGACCGTGCTGCCCGGGGGGTAGTGCAGCCAGGCGCCGATGCGCCCGCCCTCGCCCGTCGCCGCCGTGGTGCCGCCGGGCAGGCGGGTCTCCGGCGAAGTCCAGACGCCCCAGTCTGTGGGCGGCGCCGAGAATGCCGCCGAGAACCAGATCGAAAAGGGCGCTTTCGTCATCTGGCCGTCTTGGCGGAGGTGCCCCTCGATGGTGCCGGCCGCGGGGTCCACGACGAGGTCGGCGGCGAGCACGCGCCCGTCCTGCATGAGATGGCCCAAATCCAGGAGCACCACGGGGTCGGCCGCGCCGGGGCCGAACGCGTAGCGGTGCAGGCCGGTCCGGGGGGTGGCGCCGAGAGACACCGTCACGTCCGGCGCAGCGAAGCGGACCGTGTAGGCCCCGGCCTGCGCCGACTCGTCCGCCTTCTCGAAGCGCGCCCGGTAGCCGGGCTCCGTGGTGGCGGTGTCGTCCATGCCGTCGCGCGGCATCAGGGCGATGAGGCCGTAGTCCGTGAGGCCGACCCCGTGCAGATGGAGATGCGAGAAGCCTTGGATGAAGACGTCGTCGGCGTGGTAGCCGCCGCCCCGGTAGGCGCCGAAGGACGCCCCCGCGGCGTCGGCCGTGTCCGGCGAGAGCTTCACCAAGCCAAAGGGAACGGCGGCGCCGGGAAATGCACAGCCGACCTGGTAGCCGATGCCGCCGGTGGCGATGAAGGGGTCGATCGCCGCGACGAGGTCCACCGGCGGGCCCAGCGGCGGGGGGGCGGTGTCGGCGGGGGCGGCCTTGTCCGCGGTGGGGCGGCAGGCGACGGCGAGCGCCAGGGTGAGCAGCCGGGGAGCAAGGGACATCGGGCCGGGACTCCTCACGCGCCCTTAGCCTTCCGGGGCGTGGGCGTCCGGGTCTGGGCGGCCGAGGCGCGCGAGCAGCTCGGCGCGGCGGCGGCGCCCGGCCGTGCGGGTGAGCATGCCCGTGAGGACGAAGACCGCGATGGCGACCGCGGTGAAGCACAGGCCGCCCCCGGCCGCCGCGCCGGAGGTGAAGAGATCGACACCGGCGATGCGCTTGAGGCCGGCGAGGCTTTTCAGGCGGAGGAGGCGGTTTCCGACGTCGAGGGCGCCCCATGCCGACGCGGCGAGGCCGCCCAGCGCGAACAGCACCATCGCGGTGCGCGTCCACACCGCGAGTACGGATTTCAGGCTGAACCCGACCGAAACGCCCTGCGTCGCGCCGCCGGCCTCGCCCGTGACGAACACGCTCCCAAACGGGAAGATGGGCACGTACCAGATGTGCACGAAGCGCGTCGCGACGTGCCCGACGCCGGGGATCTCGTCGGTGCATCCGTATAAGCGCCATCCGTAGATGATCATGAACGCCTCCCACGCCCCCAGGGTAGCGGGCCGTTCGCGCGGCGGCGAGGCGTGACGACCTGCGTCGTGTCGGCTACGAGGCGGCGTTGGAGGTGCCGTGGTGCGTCCGAGCGGGTGGGTACTGGCCCTCGGGGTGGGTTGCGGAGGCACGCCGGCGCGCATCGAGGCGCCGCCGCTGCTCGTCGTGTCGGATCGCTCCCCGCTGCCGCTGGATGTCCGGGTGGTGGATGACGCCGGCGACACCGTCCCGGATGCCCGGGTTCGCATCGCCTCCGTGGGCGACCCGTCCCTGCTGGTCGACGCCGGCAACGAGTCGGTCCGCTGCTTGCGCTACGGCCGGTCCTTCGTGGACGTCGAGGCGGGCGAGGGGCTGCGCGGCCGCGTGGAGGTGGACTGCCAGGTCGTCGGCGGCGTGGCGGTGGCGCCGGTCGCGTTCACCGCCACCGTCACCCGCGACAAGCTTGGCAGCGTCATTCCCGTGGAGTTGGGCCCCGTCACGGTGTCGGTCAGTGGCCTGGAGGGCGAGCCTGTCGCGGCCACCCCGATCTTCTCCAGCGCCGCGGCCGCTGTCGCGGTGTGGTCCGACGATGGCCGCCACATCCGCGCGGTCGGGCGCGGCCGAACGGAGCTCAAGGCCACGGTCGGCGCGGCGGTCGGCGTCGTGGCCGTCGAGGTCAGCGAAGAGGCGCTCTCTCGGTCTCTCATCCTGCTGCCCGAGGGCACGAGCGAGCGGCTCCCGGTGGGTCCAGGCGAGTGGTCCTTCTCGGCCGAGGCCGACCAGGGGGTGGTCCTGTCGGTCGAGGGCGCGTCCTGTGCGTCGGCCGAGTCCAGGCGCCCGCAGCTCCAATGCCGCGTCGCCGCCGATGCCATGCTGGTCGTGCAGAACCCCGGTGTCCAGGGGCTCGCGGCCCGCCCCGCCCAGGTGAGCGTGCGAGGGGTTCTGGCTCCCTGACCGCCCCGCGGCCCCGCGCGCGGCCGGCGCCTCTGGCTGCGCGTCCTCCCGGTCCCGCGCGTGCGCGGGGTGGGCGGGGCCGGGCAACCGAACGACGGGCTTCGCGCGGGGACGCGGGGTGCCCTTGGCGAACCGCCCGCCGCTCTGCTATTGTCGCTCCACGAAACGAGGCCTCCTCCCGAACGGTCTGCTTGGCGCTCTCCCGCCGGCCGGCCGCCACCGGCGGGGGCCCAGCCGCCGTGGGCCTGTCGATGCTTCTCCTCTCCCTGCTGGGCGCGCTCGCCTGGGCGGCCGACCCTCCTCCCGGCGCCGATGGCCCGCCGCGCCTCCCGCGCGCCGAGAGCTGGGACGTCTACGGCGACGCGCGGCTGCGCGCCGACACCCTTGGCCCGTTCGTGCTCGACGCCACGGGCTTCGCCCAGCCGACTCCCTTCTGGATGGAGTCTCGCCTCCTCGCCGGCGCGACGGTGCGGCGCAGCCCCACCTTTCGGGTGGACCTCGAGATCGAGGCGCTCAACGGCCGCTTCGCGGGCCCGCTGGCCCCTCTCGGCACCGCCGCCACGGACCACCCCTTCGCCGTGCGCCGGGCAGATCGCGGGGACCTCCCGCGTGTTCTCCCGCGCAAGCTCGCGCTCACCTGGGGCGCGCGCCCGGCCCGGCTGCTGCTCGGCGCCCAGACCTTCACCTGGGGCACCGGAATGCTCGCCAACGACGGCGCAGGAGATCCGGTTTTTGGCGACGCGCGGACCGGCAGCGTGGTCGCGCGGCTGGGGGGCGCCTTCGCCCCGTGGTCCGCCCAGGACGGCAGCCCCGTTCAGGGGCTCGGCGCGCTGCTCGCCGCGGACGCCGTCCTCCGGGACGACAACGCCTCCCTCGTGGAGGGCGACGTCGCCTTCGCCGGGGTGGCGGGGCTTCGCTGGGTGTTGCGCCGCGCCGAGCTGGGCGCGCTTGGGCTGGTGCGCACGCAGGTGGACCGCCCGGACACCCTCGGCGGGGAGGACCTGCGCACCACCGGGACGCCCGCCGAAACCCAGGTCTGGCCTGTCGATGTGTACGCCCGCACAGATCTGCTGCCGGCCAGCCACGCGCACCGACTCCGGCTGGAGGGCGAGGCGGTGTGGGTTCGCGGGCGCAGCACCCGTCCGCAGCTGGATTCCACCTGGGAAGGCGGGGCGGAGGTCCGGCAGTTCGGCGCGGTGGCCCGCGCGCGATGGGACGCTCCCTGGCGCAGCACCTTGCAAGTCGAGGGCGGCTATGCCAGCGGGGACAACGACCCGCGGGACGCCACGGCCCGCAGCTTCACGATGCACTCGGACCACAACGTCGGCATCGTGCTGTTCGAGCAGGTTCTGCCGCTCATGGGCGCCCGCGCGGCGGATCGCCTCGCGGACCCCTCCCTCACCGCGCAGGTGGCGCCAGGCCTCCGCTACACCATCCCCCAAGGCGGCGTCAGCAACGCGCTGTATGCCTTCCCGACGCTGCGCTGGCGCCCGGCGTCGCCCGTGGAGCTGCGGCTCGGCTGGGTGGCCGCCCGGTCGGCGGGGGACCTCATCGACCCCTACCACTCCGCGGTGGCGGGGGGCTGGCCTCGTGGCTTCGGCGGCGACTTCTCGGCCGACACCAGCCGGTCGCTCGGCCACGAGCTGGACGGCGGTGCGCGGCTGCAGCTCGCGCTGCCGGGGGCCGTGCGCGCCGAGTTCGGCGCCGAGGCCGCCGTCTTTTTCCCCGGTGCGGCGTTCGCCGGGGTGCTCGCCGACCCGGTGCGCGCCGCCCGCGGCCGCCTCAGCGTGTCCTGGTAGGTCCCATGCGCGTGTTGCTCTCCCTGCTGTCCTTGTTCGCTTGCGATCCCTCCGGTCCGCGCCCCGCCGGGTGGGCGCCGGCCGAGGCCACGGGTGGCCCGGTGGTGCGCTGGGACACCGCCGCGCGCCCGCTCCCTGAGATTCCGCTTCCCAACAACGCGGCGACGCGGCTGGATGCCCGCTCACCCACCGGGCGCCGGCTCAACATCAGCGCCGACGCGCCCACCGCTTACGAGCGCCGCATCCGCGAGGTGTTCAACACCCTGGACGGCTTCGGCACCTATGCGCCCTTGCTCGTCTCCTTCGACCGCGACATCGACGTGGCAGACCTCTACGCCCGCCACAACGACAACGACGACTTTCGGGACGACGCGCTCTTCCTTCTCAATGTGGACCGCGACTGCGCGCGCTTCGGCGAGGAGGTCGCCCTCGACGTCGGCCGGGGTCGCCACCCGGTCACCCTGTTCACCCGGGCGGGCCGCGTGCCGGATCCGGAGGCGCCGGGCGGATTTTGGCTGGACGAGGGGAGCAACATCCTGTTTCCTTTTGACGTTCACGCCGAGGCGCAGTCGATGCTCTTCGAGGAGCGCAACGAAGACGCCGATGGCGACGGCCGCCTCGGCCCCGGCGAGGATCTCGACGACGACGGCGCCCTGGACGTCGCCAACTTCATCGACCCATCGGCCTGTGAGGGGCTGGATTGGGGCACGGTGGAGCGGGACCGCTGCGTGGCGGACCATCTGATGACCTTCTACGACCGCAGCAGCCACGCCCTCGTGCTCAAGCCGGTCTGGCCCTTGGAGCAGGGCTGCACCCACGCCGTCGTCCTGACGAAGCGCCTCCGCGGCGAGGCCGATGGCAAGCCGGTGATGTCACCGTTCCCCGCCGTCAACGCCGTGGACCAGACCGCCGATCTGGAAGCGGCGACCCCGCTGCTCGGCCGCTACGGGCTGACGCTCGACGACGTCGCCTTCGCCTGGACGTTCACCACCGGGTACATGACGCGCGACCTCGAATCCCTGCGGGCGGGACTGTACGGCGCCGGCCCCTTCTCGCGGCTCACGGATGAGTTCCCGGTCGACTCTCTGCACCTCTGGACCCGCCGCGAGCTCGCGGCGATGTGGGGCGAGGAGCCCACGCCCGGCGTCGAGGACGACGTCCTCTTCCCTGGCGCATGCACCGGGCACGCCTTCACGTGGCTGTGGGGGCAGGCGCTCGGGGAGTGGCCCGCCAACATGTGCGCGGTCGAGGCAGACCTCAGCGCGCTCGGCGGGCTCTTCGGAGGCACCTTCTCCGCGCCGGACCTCCTCGTGGACCGCGAGGGAGAGGCGACCGACAAGTACCCGTCGACGCACGACGAACGCTGGGAGCTGGACTGGACGACCGGTGAGGCGGTGTACGGGGACACGGAGGTCACCTTTTGGTGCTCCTTGCCCATCGAGAAGGGCGACGGCTGCACCCCTGGCAACCCCGAGGGCGCGCCGTTCTGCGCGCCGTTCCCGGTCATCCTGTACGGCCACGGCTATGGCGGGAGCCGCGCCGAGATCACCCTGCACATGGGGCGTCACGCGGCGATGGGCTACGCCATGTGCTCCCTGGACTTCTACGGGCACGGGCTGTCCCGGTGGTTCGACAGCCCGGAGGAGGCCACCGCGCTGGCGCTCGCGCGCGGGCAGTTCGGCGTGGACGGGGTGCGGGAGCTTGGGGCGCTGCTCATCAAGGGGCGGGACCGGGACCTCAACAACGACGGCCGCTCGGACCCCGGCATGGACCAGTGGACCGCCGACCTCTTCCACACCCGCGACATGGTTCGGCAGAGCGCGCTCGAGGCCATCCAATTCGTGCGCATCCTGCGCAGCATGGACGGCACGACGCGCGGCGCGGACGGCCGGCTCCTCGGAGATGTCGATGGCGACGGAGACGTCGACCTCGGGGGCCCGTCCAACACCATCGCGTCCTGGGGCATCTCGCTCGGCGGCATCGTGCACGGCGTGCTCGCGGGCGCAGAGCCGAGCTTGGACGCCGTGTCGCCCAACGCGGGCGGGGCCATGCTCACCGACATCAGCTCGCGGTCCAGCCAGCCGGGGGTGCCGGAGGCGGTCATCCTGCCGATGCTGGGGCAGCTCGTTGGGGCCTGCGTTCCGGCAGATCCGCATCAGAATCCATTGCCCATCGGTGCGTCCGGCGGGGACGATTGCCTGCGTGCCCGCGGACAGGAGGCTGGGCCCTTCGTCGGCGGCGACTTGCGGCTCGCGTTCTTCAACACAGATCAAGCGCGCTTCGAGGTTCGCGAGTTCGGCCGGGTGAGCGGGGTTGTTCCGGGAGACCGGCTTCGGCTGCGCAACCTCGCCAACGGGGAGGAGGCCTGGGCCACCCTCGGGCCGCGGGGTTGGGCGCGGGTCGGCGTGGCGGCGGACGCCCTCGACGCCGTGTCCCGCCGGTCGCTGCTGGGTCTCACCGGGGACGCGCCCGGCCCCGGCCAGGCGGCGGACAACACCGTGCTGGGCGATGCGCTCGAGGTCACGGTGTTCGCGGGCGACAGCGAGACCGAGAAGGGGCGGGTGAGCACCTTCGCCCGAGAAGTCACATTCCAAGGCACGGTCTACCCCGCAGGCTCCACCCTCGTCGCCTTGCAGCAGGGCCTCGGCTATCGGCGCAACCAGCCTGATTTCCGCCGGTTCTTTGGCTTGGTGCAATCCGCCATCTCGCCGGCAGACCCGGGGGTCTGGGCGTCCCACGCCTTCCTGCAGCCCTTGGACTTCCCGTACGACCCCCACACCGAAGGGGGCAACACCCGCGTCCTGGTGATGCCGACGGCGGGAGACGCGAACGTGGCCGTCCACACCGGCATCTCGATGGGCCGCGCCGCCGGCACCCTCGGCTCCTGGCTGCGAGACCCGTCCTTGCCCCCGGAGTACGGCTGGCGCGAGCTGTTCGTCCCGGACCCCCGCCTCGGCGTGAGCCCGGATCGCTACCTCGTTGACACGAAAATGGCCGAGGGAGATCCTCGGTTCCAGCGGTTCGACGACAACCCGCTCAACCCGTCGGTCATCTTCGACGTCGAAAACACCTCCGACGGCGAGGCTGCGTTCTCCTGCGGCCCTTCGGACTGGTCGGCGGTCATCGGCGAAAACAACTGCCCGCCCGAGCTGGAGGGCCAGGAGGTCTTCTTCCCGGTGCCCCGCCCCGCGGAGGGGCAGCACCTCCGCCACGATCGCCCGCGCGGCGATGGCACGGCAGACGCGTTCCGGATCCCGCTGCTGCGTCCCGGCGGGCAGCACGGCATCTACAACGCGCAGAGTTTTCGTGTCTTCGACAACGATGCGTACATGGTCAACTTCACGGTGCGGTACCTCGGCTCCCGCGGGCGCGAGCTGGCCCACGAGGCCGGCTGTGATTGCTCGGCCACGGCCCTGCCTGCGTTTCTCGTCGGCAGCGAGCCGAGCCACCCGGGCCGAGACCAAGCCTGCACGCCGGACGATCTGAAGCTCTGCTCCGACACGTGCGCCGCGGCCTGGGGCATCGAGACGCCGGCCGAGGCCGCGTGCGCGCCCTGACGCGGGGGCCCGGCGCCGAGATGGGTCCTTAGGGGGCAGAGGGGCGCTCCGCGTCGCGGCGCCCCTCCGCAACGCCTCCCCCTGGGCCGGGCCGGCGCTCAGCGGGCCGACGACTCCGGGCGCACCAGGGCGGCGATCGCGAGGTAGACCACGGCGCCGCCGGCGAGCCCCGCGCCGAGCCAGCCGGGCAGCGCGAGGCCTGCCTCGGTGAGCCCCGCGTCCTGGCCGAGGCTTCGCGCCGCGACCACCTCGGACACGGTGGCCCGCGCCGCATGGAACAGCGCCCCGGTGAGCCCCACGGCGCCGCCGCCCAACACGGCGAGCAGCGCGGGGG
>JBEIVK010000570.1:0-3112 GCA_040373935.1 Alphaproteobacteria bacterium | reverse complement strand
CCCTCAACGTCGACGCTGGCCCGCGCCCCGCGCGGCCACGGACGAAACCAGCGCGGCTCGTAGTGCACGCCGTCGCCGGCGAGGCTGCGTTTGGCGGCGATGCCCGCCAGCACGCCATCGACGAGCAGCGCCACGGCATCAAGCACGACCCCGCGGAACGCGAAAGGCAGCCCGACGGCGACGGCGAGGCCCCGGGTTTGCCCCCGCAGCGCGAGGCAGCTCTCCCAAGCGCGCCGGGCGACCCCCGCCGACAGGAAGGCGTCCTCGCAGCCGTAGCCGCTGATCGCGAGCTCCGGAAGGCAGAGCACCGCCACCTCCGCGGCGCGGGCGGCCTCGATGGCCTCGACGCAGCGCGCGTGGTTGCCGCGCCAGTCGAGGGGGGCGGTGGAGAGGGTGGCAGCGCCGAGACGGACGGACATCATGCGGGCACCGTGGCCCCTGCCGCGAGGAGGCGGCTGCGGGCGGCGAGGAGAGAGGGCGTCCGGGCGACCGGGTAGGCCTCCGGCGCGGAGAGCGACCGGTGGATCTCCGGGATGTGGCGCAGGCTCTCTCGTGCGTGGGCGGCGGCGTCCAGAAGGTGGGCTGCCGCCCGCAGCCGCGTGCCGCCCCGGAGCTGCGGGAGGAGGAGGTCGGTGCCTGGCACATCGGGGGGACCATCATCGATCGCGTAGACCGTATCGCCGGAGGCCAGCCCGTCCGGCCCCGCCGTGCGGCGCACCTGAAGACGGCCCGGGTCTGAGATCTTCGTAGGGTTGTCGCTGCGCTTGACGCGGCCCACCCAGCCCTGCGGGCCCTCCAGCGCGCCCAGCTTGTAGACCCCGCCCAAGGCCGGCTGGTCATGCCCGGTGACCAGTCGGGTGCCCACGCCCCACGCGCGGATGGGCGCGCCCGCGGCCTTGAGCGCGGCGATGCGGTGCTCGTCGAGATCGTCGCTGGCGAGGATGGCCATCTCGGGAAGGCCTGCGGCGTCCAGGCGCCGCCGCGCTTCGCGGGAGAGGGACAGGAGATCGCCGGAGTCGAGCCGGATGCCCACCGGCCGGTGCCCGGCCGCACGGAGGCGATGGGCGGCAGCGATCGCGCGGTCGACGCCGGTGAGGGTGTCCCAGGTGTCCACGAGGAAGGTGGCGTTGTTGGGCATCGCATCCGCCCAAGCGTGGAAGGCCGCCGCCTCGTCGTCGTGGGCCATCACCCAAGCGTGCGCGTGGGTGCCGCGCGCGGGCACCCCCAGCAGCCGGGCCGCATGGGCGTTGCTCGTGCCGTGGATCCCGCCGACGAAGGCGGCGCGCGTGGCCGAGAGCCCGCCGTCGAAGCCCTGGGCGCGGCGCAGCCCGAACTCGAACACCGGGTCTCCCGCCGCGGCCGTGACCACCCGTGCTGCTTTCGTGGCGATCAGTGTGTGGAAGTTGACGAGCGTGAGCAGCGGCGTCTCGACCCACTGCGCGAGCCACAGCGGGCCTTCGACGCGCATCATCGGCGTGCCCGGGAAGACCGCGGTGCCCTCTTGCACGGCGAAGACGTCCCCGGTGAAGCGCTGGCCGCGCAAGAACGAGAGGAAGCCGGCGGGGAAGAGCGGCCTCCCGTCATTGCCGACCTGCGCGGCGAGGAAGTCCAGCTCGTCTTCTGCGATGGCCCAGCGGGTGAGGTGATCGACCGCGGCGTCGATGCCCGCCGCGACGGCGTAGGCCCCACCGAAGGGCGCCCGGCGAAAGCCAAGCGAGAACGAGGCCCGTTGGAGGTGAGCCCCGCGCTGCCAGTGCGCGCAGGCCATCGTCACTTGGTAGAAGTCAGTCAACAGGGCGGGGGCGTCGGTCGTCATGGTGTCAGTCTGACACCATTGAGCCCTCCGCGCAAGCCGGCCCGCTGTCAGACTTTGTCAGGGCGTGTCTGCCACCAGCACGACGGCCTCCCGCGGCCGCAGCTCGACGAGGATGGAGCCGTCCCCGCCCACGGTGTAGCTGCGCTGCACGTCGGAGGGCAGGAGGTCCACCAAACGCGTGCCCGGCGGGAAGCCCGTCACCATGCCCCCGGCCGTCCGGCTGGTCTGGCTCGCATGTGCGTTGATGACCACCAGCGCGCGGTCGTCGGCGGTCGCCCGCTCGATGGCCAGCAGTCCGGCGTCCACGGCCCCGTCTCCCGCCTCGCTGGCCCAACGGAAGGTGAGGTCGCCCCGTCGAAGGGCGTCTCGGTCGGCGCGGATGGAGAGGATGGCGGAGATCCACTGGTAGAGCGGGTGGTTTTGGTTGTAGCCGGACGCCAGGAGCGGCTCCCGGTTTGCCGGGTCGTTCCCGCCGGCGAATCCCTGCTCCGTGCCGTAGTACAGCACGGGCATGCCATCGCGCAGCAGCAGGTACACCAGCGCCGCGCGCAGCGCGCCGTCGTCGGCCTCGCCATGCAGGAAGCGCGCGACGTCGTGGTTGTCGAGGAAGCCGAGCGGGATCTCCCGCGGCGCAAGACCGATCCCGCCCGGCTGCGGCTCGGCGCCCCAGTTCGCCTGCCGCGCCGCGTGCAGCGCCGCGACCCGCGCTGGCGGGGCCCCCCGCTTGAACACCTCGTCGAAGACTTGGTACTTCGCCGCGAAGTCGACCGCCGTGTCCAGCATGTCGCGCTGGGTGTACGAGCCGACCTTCGCGTCGTCGCCGTCGAAGACCTCGCCCATCAACAGGAAGTTTTCTTTGCCAAGGCGGGCCGCGTGTTCACGGATGGCGGGGGAAAACTCAGCCCAGAAGTCGTGCTCGACGTGCTTCACCGTGTCGATGCGGTACCCGTCGATGTTGGTCCGCGTGATCCAGTCTTGGAACACCGTGATCAAGGCGCGGCGCACGTTCGGGTTTTCTGTGGCGAGGTCCTTGAGCCCGCCGGGGAAGTCTGCCAGACGCACCTGGTCGTGGTCGCTCCAGTCCGTCACGCGGCCCATGCGGTGGTACCAGTCGGGGTTCTGAAACTCCGTTGGTTCCGGCGGCATTCTTCCGATCTCCGGCATGTACACCCAGCCGATGGGCGCGTCGCCGGCCTCGCCCAAGCTGGAGAAGGACTGGATGCGCCGCGGGTCGAAGCGTGGGTCCCACTCGGTCACGATGTCCAGCTCGGTGGTGCCGTCCGTCGCGTACCAGGT
>JBEIVK010000781.1:0-2099 GCA_040373935.1 Alphaproteobacteria bacterium | reverse complement strand
GGCGCTCCGGCTCTGGCGGGTCGCCACCGCAGACCCGGCCTCCCGCCCCGAGGCGGACGCGCTCGCCGCCGCTTGGCGCGGGGATCGCTGGTCCGCCGCCGCCGCGGACGGCACGGGCGCGTGGGGGATCCGGCTCGCCGTCGCGCCCAGCGCCGCCGCCGTCCAAGGCGTCATTCAGGGATTGCAGGCGTCCCTCGCGCCACAAGGCTGCAGTCCGGGCGGCGCCGCCTGTCCAAAAGTGTCCGGGGGCCTTCAGCCCGCGCCCGCCGGTGTCGATCTCTGCCTCCGGTGGAGCGCAAGCCCCGGCCCGGGATAAGCACTCAGGCGCCCGAGGCCGGCGCATCCGTAGATTTCCGGACTTTGTCATGCCCTTTTCGTTGATCCCGCCCCAAGCCACCCAGCTCGTCTTGGGGCCGCTGTTGTCCGCTCCGGGCACCCTCTCGGTGCATCCGGAGCGCATCAGCTTTCAGCGTGCGTCGTCGCTCTCTGGCCTGATGGCGCCTCGGGCGGGCCTGCAGTTCGTGCTGGCCGAGGTCACCGACGTCGCCTTGAGCCCGGGCCGCCTGGAGGTGGCGACCCCCCACTTGCGCGCCACCTTCCTCGGGGCCGGGGCGGCGCTCATCGGGGCGGCCGTGCTGGCGCGCGGCGTGCGGCCCGCGGGCGACACCCGCGTGGCGGCGGTGCACACGTCGCGGGTGCGCGGGCCCCTGCACCAGCGGGGCACGGCGGCGGTGGGGGCGGCGGCGTTCGGGTTCGCGCCCGAAGGCGCCATCGACGGCGCGCTCGTCGGCGGGGTCGTGGAGGTGCCGCTCGCGCAGATCGGCGGGATGCGCGTGGAGGACGGCCGCCTCCACGTCCAGGCCCCCGAGTCCGACATCACGCTCACCGGCGGGGACCTCCGCACGATGCTCGCGGCCTACGCCGCCGCGGTGCCGCTGCCCGAAGCCCCGGTCGCAGCCGCGGCCGGGGAGAGCTGGGCCGGCGCAGCGATCTGGGAAGAGCCGGGCGCCTCGGTCACCCCCGGGCGCGTCGCCCTCGGCCAGGACGGCACGCTGCGCTTCCGCGCCGGCGGTGGCCCGGTGCAAGAGCTGGGCCCGGCCGAGCGCGTCCTGCGCCCGGAGGCCGGCGGCGCCGTGCTGGAGGCGCCGGACGGCGGATGGCGCCTTCGCCTCGCCGACGTCAAGGCCGTCCTTCACTTCGACGCCGCGGCCATCGGCACGCCGCCCCCGCTGCCGCCCCCCTCCGAGCGGGCCACGCTCAAGCGCCTCACCGGGCGGGTGGACTCGATCCGCTTCCGCACCGGGCCCGGCGGCGAGCACTCCGTGCGCCCCGTCTGGATCGCCGAGGGCGAGCGCACCCTCGACATCTACGTCCCCGACACGCTCGCCGTGCCCGAGCCGGGCGTCCGCGTGGAGCTGCTGGTGGGCGTGCGGCGCGGCATCGTCGGGGTGCGCACGCGGGTCGTCGCGCGGGAGGCCGTCGCCCGAGACGCGCTGCCCACCGGCGCCGGGGCCGTCTTCGCGGAGGTGCGGGCCATCGCCGTGTGCCGGGTGCGCTGGCCGCGCCGCGAGGAGGTCGAAGAGACCCGCACGGCCCGGCGGTTTTTCCGGGTCGAAACCGGGCTGCAGGATGTCTCGCGCCCGGATGTGGAGCCGGGGGAGGGCGCGCCGGCGCTCACCGGGCAGATCCTCAACCTGAGCATCGGCGGGCTCGCGGCGATGAGCCCGTCGCCGTGGGTCTCCGGCGCGCCTTGCCGCGTCTACCTGCCCTTCGAGGACGCGCCCGCGGTCATCCACGCCGAGATCGTGTGGGCCGCCCGCGCGCGGGACGGCCAGACGCTCGTGGGCGTGCGCTTCCTCGACGAGACCGAGCTGTTCCGCCGGCAGATCCAGCAGGTCGTGTTCCGGCTGGAGCGCGCGCAGCTCGAGCTCTCCGACGACCCGCCGACGGACCCCTCGGCGCCCAACTTCTCGACGGCGCGCACGCTCAGCTGAGGGCCAGCGGGTGCGGCGCGTCCGCGGGGCCGGGCCCGAGATAGACGCCGCGCATGCGTCCTCCGGCCCTCACCCGCCGCGCCGCCCTCCGCGCCCTCGGCGCCG
>JBEIVK010000566.1:0-3132 GCA_040373935.1 Alphaproteobacteria bacterium | reverse complement strand
GGGGCGCCCGGATCCGGATGCCCCGCGCGGACGGGTTAGCGGGGCATCCAGGCGTCCGCGGACGCTGCGGAGGTTGCGTGTTCCGGCGGATCCTGGTGGCGAACCGCGGCGAGGTGGCCGCGCGGGTGCTTCGGACGTGTCAACGTCTGGGCGTGGAGGCGGTGGCCGTCACGACGGACGCCGACAGCGATCTCTCCTGGTTGGCCGCGGCGTCTCGCGTGGAGGCGATCGGCGGGCGGCGGGCGTACCTGGACGCCGACGCGCTGCTGGACGCGGCCCGGCGCGCGCGCTGCGCCGCGGTGCACCCGGGCTGGGGCTTTCTGAGTGAGAACGCGAGCTTTGCCGCGCGCTGCGAGGCGGAGGGCCTGGCCTTCATCGGGCCGCGGCCCTTGTCCATCCGGCAGATGGGCGACAAGGCGGTGGCCCGGGAGACGATGGCGCGGCTGGGGCTGTCGCCGATTCCGGGCTCGGACGGCGTGGTCCCGGATGTGGGCGCGGCGGCGCAGCTCGCGGCGGGGATGGGCTACCCGGTGCTGCTGAAGGCGCTGGCGGGCGGCGGCGGGCGCGGGATGCGCCGGGTGTTTTCGGCGGACGAGCTGGGCCCGGCCTTCGCCGATGCGAGCGCCGAGGCGGCGAGCGCCTTCGGGGACGGCGGCCTCTACCTGGAAAAACTCATCGTGCGCGGCAAGCACGTCGAGCTGCAGGTGATGGGCGACGGCGCGGGGCGGGTGGAGGTGCTGGGCGCGCGGGAGTGCAGCGTGCAGCGGCGCCACCAGAAGCTCATCGAGGAGTCGCCGCCGCCGGGGGTGGACGCCGGGGAGCTCGCGGCGGTGGCCGCAAAGGCCCGGGCGGCGTTGTCGGCGTTGCGCTACCGCGGCGCGGGGACGGTCGAGATGCTGCAGGACGAGAGCGGCCGCCTCTGGTTCATGGAGATGAACACGCGCCTGCAGGTCGAGCACACGGTCACCGAGGCGGTGACGGGGCTGGACCTCGTGGAGTGGCAGCTGCGCGTCGCCTGCAACGAGGGGCTGGGCGCGCTGCCGGCGGTGGAGCCGTGCGGGCACGCCATCGAGTGCCGCGTCAACGCCGAAGATGTCTTCGCGGGCTTCCGGCCCTGCCCGGGCGTGCTCACGCGCCTGGAGCTGCCGGTCGGCCCCGGGGTGCGCGTGGACACCCACCTCGCCGCGGGAGACCGCATCTCCCCGCATTACGACTCCATGATCGCGAAGGTCATCGCGAGCGGCCCCACGCGCGAGGCCGCGCTGGACCGCATGGACGCCGCGCTGGCGGCGATGGTCGTCGAGGGCGTCGAGACGACGATCCCCCTCCACCGCGCCATCCTGCGGCACCCCACCTTCCGCGCCGGCGCGCACGACACGCGCTTCGTGGACACCCACATCGACGCCCTGCTGGCCGAGGCCCGCCCGTGAAGCTCCGCCTCTCCGTCCTTGGCTCCAAAGCCCCGTTGTCCGCGCCGGATCGCGCGGCCGCCGCCGCGTGGCTGCGCGGGCTCGAGGCCGACCTGCACGCCAAGCGCGCCGTGGTGCGCGCCGGTTGGGGCCCCGAGAAGGTCCACAAGAAGGGCAAGCGCACCACCGCCGAGCGCGTGGCGGCCCTGCTGGACCCGGGCTCGCCGTTCTTCGAGGTGGGCACGCTGGTCAACTGGGGGCGCCGGTTTGCGGGCAGCCAAAAGGACGCGCCGGGGGCCGGCGTCGTGACCGGCTTTGGCAAGGTGCACGGCCGGTGGGTCGTCGTCATCGCCAACGAGAACACGGTCGCGTCCGGGTCCTGGTGGCCGCTCACGCCCGAGAAGATCCAGCGGGCCCAGCAGGTCGCGCTGCGTCTGCGCCTGCCGGTCGTGTACCTCGTGGACTGTTCGGGGTTGTTCCTGCCGGAGCAAGCGCTTTCTTTCCCGGGGCGCACTGGCTCGGGCCACATCTTCACCATGAACGCGCGCCTCGCGGCGGCCGGCGTGCCGCAGATCGCCGGCGTGATGGGCGATTGCATCGCGGGCGGCGGCTACATGCCGCTCATCAGCGACCGCGTGACCATGACCGAGCAGGCCTACATGGTCATCGCCGGGGCGGCGCTCATCCAGGGGGCGAAGGCGCTCAAGCTCACGTCGCTGGACATCGGGGGGCCCGAGGTGCATGTCCACCAGTCGGGCTGCGCGGACCGCCGCGTGCCGGACGACGACGCCTGCATCGCCGCGCTGCGGTCCGATGTCGCCGAGCTGCCGTCGAGCGGGGCCGCCTTCTACCGGCACGGCGCAGAGGCCGAGCCGCCGCTGTTCGACGCCGCCGAGCTGCACGGGCTGTTCCCGGCGGACCACCGGCAGTCCTACGACATTCGCGAGGTGCTGGCGCGGCTGTGCGACGGCTCGCTCTTCCACGAGGTGCTGCCGCACACCGGCCCGGAGATCGTCGTCGGCGTGGGGCGCGTGAACGGCCTGTGGATGGGCTTCGCGGCCAACGTGGTCGAGCCGCGCCCGCGCCCGGACGGCCCGGGCCTGCGCCCCGGCGGCATCCTGTACCGCGAGGGCATCGCCAAGCTCGCGGCCTTCTCGCGGGCCTGCAACGACGACGGCATCCCGCTCGTCTGGCTGCAAGACATCGCCGGCTTCGACATCGGCGTCGAGGCGGAGGCGCAGGGCCTGCTGGGCTACGGCAGCTCGCTCATCTACAGCAACAGCACGAACACCGTGCCGATGTTCACGGTGCTGCTGCGGAAAGCCTCGGGCGCCGGCTATTTTGCGATGGCGGGCCTGCCCTACGAGCCCGTGCTGCAGCTCGCCACGCCGCTCACCCGGTTGTCGGTGATGGAGGGGCGCACCCTCGCCATCGCCACCTACAACTCCCGCCTGGACGACGACTTCCGCATCCCGGCCCACCTGCCGGCCGAGGAGCAGGACGAGATCCGCCGCGGCATGGAGCGCACGGCCGCCCGCATCGACGACGACATGGACCCGGTGCGGGCCGCCGCGCGCCTCGACATCGACGAGATCATCGCGCTGGACGAGCTTCGCCCGTGGATGGAGGCGCTGGCCGAGATGGCCTGGCAGTCCATCGGGCATCGCCGCACCAAAAACCCGCGCATCTGGTCCTTGCACGACCTCGCGGTCCTCGCCGCCGG
>JBEIVK010000692.1:0-2521 GCA_040373935.1 Alphaproteobacteria bacterium | reverse complement strand
GCTCGTGGCGGTCGGCGGCGCGAGCTACACGGCGTGGGGTCGCCTCGACGCGGGCGCGGTGGCGCGCTTCGTGACCGAGTTCGCGCTCGACGGCGTCGACGTGGACTACGAGCCGTCCGCGCCCGACGCGGCAGACTCTGGGGCGGCGGGCGCCGACTGAGGCCCGCTGGCCGGGCCGCCGGTGGCCCAGGACGCGCCCGCCGGCTCGTGCCCGGTGACGATGCGCAGCCCCGCGCAGCCCGTGAAGCGCCGGGCCCAAGCCAGAGAGCGTGCGGCCTCCCGTGGGCGCGCGTCCACCACGAGGCGCACTGCGGGCGGGCGCCGCGGCCCGCGGAGGTGGGCGTCCACCCAGGCCGTGTCCCCCACGAACAGCCACGGCCCGTCCGCCGCCTGGACGAACACGCCGAGCGCGCCCGGCGTGTGGCCGGGGAGATCCAGCACCCACACGGTGCCGTCGCCGAAAAGGTCCACCGCGGGCCGACCCAGCGCGCGCCCCGCCCGCCCGGGCCCGAAGTCCAGCGGCCGAACGTCGTAGCCGTCCAGCAGGCGCCGCGGCACGCCGGCCGCGCCCGTGCGGAGGGTCGCGGCGTCGGCCGCCCCGAGCCAGATCTCGGTGGACGGCGGGAGGTCCGGCAGGCCGCCCAGGTGGTCGTAGTGGACGTGCGTGACCACGACGCGCGCGGGAGGGCCGCCCGGGAGCTCGGCGAGGGTGGCGCCGGCCGGGACCTCGAGGTTGCGCGCGTTGAGCGGGAAGTGCGGCGCGGTCCCCGCGCGGTTGCCGGCGCCGAGCCCGGCGTCGATGGCGGTGAGGCCGTGCGCTGGATGCCGAACGAGGCCCACCCAGGCCGGCAAGGCGACCGGCCCGGCGCGGCCGTCGTCCACCAGCAGGGACCAGTCCGAGTGGATGCGCCCGGCGGCGTGCAGCGCGACGGTGACGCCGCTCTCGGGGGCGGGCGCCGGGCACGCGACCTCGACCGGCGCGGGGATCAGGGGGCACCCGTTTCGGCGAACAGAGTGCCGCGGCCGAGAATGCCGGCCGGGTCGACCACGGCCTTCAGGGCGCGCCAGGAGTCCAGCACCGCCGGCCCCACCATGCGCGCGAGGTGGTGGCGCTTGGTCTTGCCGATGCCGTGCTCGGCCGAGACGCTGCCGCCCAGCGCGATCGCGCGGTCTGCCAGGGCGTCGTAGGCGGCGCGGGCCTGCGCCAGCTCGGTGGGGTTCGCCGGCAGGAGGTTGAGGTGCAGGTGGCTGTCTCCGATGTGGCCGAACAGCACGCTGCGCAGCGGGACCGCCCGGTAGGCGGCCATCATCTCGGGCAGGGCGGCGTCGGGGACGCTGAGATCGGTGCCGAGCTTCGGCATTCCGTTGCGCACCACGATCTCGTTGATGCCGGCGGGGACCGCGTGCCGCACCGCCTGCAACCGGGCGCGGCCCGCGGCGTCCTCCGCGACGATGGTGGCGTCCACGAGCGCATCGTGGGCGGTGAGCGCGTCCCACCACGCCTCCAGCGGCGCTTCGCCGTCGTGCTCGACCTCGACGAAGAGCGCGTCTGTCGCGGCGGCCGGGATGTCGGGCACCCGGGCCCGCACCAGGTCGAGGGCGTGGCGGTCGAAGTACTCCAGCGCCCGGGGCGACAGGGCGCCCGGAGTGGCCGTGGGGTGGCCGGGGCGCCGGGCGCCGGCCCGCGCCGTGGCGACGAAGGCGAGCAGCGCCTCGGTGGACGAAAAGAAGGCGAACAGCGAGAGCACGCCGCGCGGCAGCGCCGCCAGTCGCAGGCCCGCCCGGGTGACGACCCCCAGCGTTCCCTCTGAGCCGATGAGCAGATCGAGGAGGTTGTCTGCCGGAAAAAATCCGGCGGCCGACTTCACGGGCGGCACCGCGCCGGCGGGGCGCGGCCAGTGGGCCGGAAGGGGGGAGCTGCGGCTCACCCGGGCCACCGCCCCGTCCGGCCACACCACCTCGGCCCAGGTGATCCACGGGCGCGTGGGACCGTAGGCGAAGCTGCGCGCCCCGCTGGCGTTGCAGGCGAGGGCACCGCCCAGGCTGCACTCGTGGCGGGAGGTGGGGTCTGGGGGGAAGAACCGTCCGGCCCGCTCGATCTCGGCCTGGGCGGCGCCGAGCAGCACGCCGGCGTCGGCGTCGTCGAGGGCGTGCAGGCGGTCCAGGTGCTCGGTGGAGAGGAGCCAGCCGCCCTGCGGCACGGGCGCTGCGGTGGTGCTGGTGCGGCGGGCCGTCACCGTGACCGGCACGCCCGCGGCCGTCGCGCGCGCGAGCACCTCCGCGACCTCCGCGGCGTCGCGGGGGCGGAACAGGGCGCTGGCGTGGCCGCGCACGTTGCTGGCGTCCACGAGGTAGCCGTCGATGACGGCAGGGTCGGTGACCGGCTGCATGGCCACGGGTTATCCCGCGGCGGCAGGGCGCGGGCGCCCGACCGGAGCGTGCATGAGCGGAGGATTCAGCCGGCGCGGCTTCCTGGTGGGCGCGGGTGCGGCCGGTGTGGCGGTCGCCGCCTCGCCGCCGG
>JBEIVK010000567.1:0-3127 GCA_040373935.1 Alphaproteobacteria bacterium | reverse complement strand
CGCCGGGCGCGGGGTTAGTCGGGGCGACTGTGGAGGTGCGCGTGCCGTTCCCCGAGACCCCCGCGCGGGGCGCCCTGCCGGTCGCCCCAGCCGCCCTGTTGCCGCCGCCCGACGAGGGCGTCTACCCCCGCCACCATGCCCCCCAAGACCGCGGCGAGGAGAAGGTCTGGCGCATGCTGGGCCGGCAGCGCCCGGCGGGCTGGACGATCTGGCACCACCTCGTCGTCGGCCGCGCGGCAGACCAAGCGGAGATCGACTTTGCCATCGCCGTGCCGGGCCGCGGGGTGGTGCTGGTCGAGGTGAAGGCCGGGCAGATGGCCCGTCGGGATGGCGTGTGGCATCAAAACGGTGCGCCCTTGGAGCGCGCGCCCGGCGCGCAGGTCGAGCGGGCGCGGCGTTCGCTGCTCGGTACGCTCAAGCGCACCTTTCCGCGGGTGTATCTGCCAGAGGTGGCGGTGGCCCTCTGCTTCCCGGAGACATCGGGCGCGAGCTTCGTGGCCGCGGGCGGCCCGCCGATCCTGTTCCGAGAGGACGTCGAGTGGTTCGAGGTGGGCGGCGCCGAACGCCTCCTCCGCGCCTTCTCCGGCAGGGAGTATCCGCCGGACAACCGCTTCCTCGGGGCGCTGCACTCGCTGTGGGGGCCCGATTGGGTGCCGCTCGCCGCGCTGACGCGCGCGCCGGGGCACGCCGAGGTCGCGTGGCGCCAGCTCACCCCCGCCCAGCTCACCGTCCTCACCTGCCTGGACGACAGCCCCCGCCTGCTGGTCGAGGGTCCGCCCGGCAGCGGCAAGACGGTGCTCCTGATGGCCTTGGCCGCGCGGCTCCAGGGTGAGGGCGTGCCGACGCTCGTGCTCACCTTCACGCGGGCCATCGCCGCGGAGCTGCGCCGGGCCGGGCTGGCCTCGGTGCATCCCATCCGCGAGTGGGCGCTGTCCGAGGCCCGCGCGGCGGGCATCGTCCCGGCGGGGGCCGATGGGCTCGGCTGGGCGGCCGCCGACTGGGCGGCGATGCTCGGCGCGGTCACCGCGGCGCTGCGCGCTGCGCCGCCGGAGGGCCGCTGGGAGGTCGTCCTCGTCGATGAGCACCAGGACCTCGGGCCGGAGGACTGGGCGCTGCTCGACGCGTTGGTCGCGGGGGACGCCCGCCTGTGGCTGTTCGGCGACGACGCGCAGCGCGCGCTCTGGCACGCGCAGGGGGTGTCCGTCCCGGCGCGGCTGCGGCCGGGCGGGATTTTTCGCTTGCGCGCGGGCCTGCGCTGCCCCATCGCCTTGCTGGACCATGCCTCGGCCTTGCTGCACGGTCGGCCCGCGGCCGAAGACCCGGGGGCGCGTGAGGCGCTGGACGCCTGCCTGCACCCCGTCCCGCTCCCCGCGGGGGCCGACGACGCCGCGCGGGCGTCGATGCTGGAGCAGGTGCTCGATCTGCTGCTCGCCGATGATCGCCTCTCCACCTCGGACATCGCCGTGTTGTCCTTCGGGTCTCTGCGCACGAGCCGCCTGCAGGCGCCGGGGGCGCTCGGCCGCCACCCGCGCTGCGCCGCCGACGAGGATCCGGTCGAGGGTCAGGTGCTGGCCGACACCGTCCTGCGGGCCAAGGGCCTGGAGCGGCCGGTCGTCGTGCTGACCGACCTCGACCGCGCGCACCCGGCGGCCTTGCCGCGGTTGTTGTACGTCGGTCTGACCCGCGCCTCGTGGCGCTGTGTGGTCGTGGGCACGCCGGCGGAGCTGGCGGCCCTCTGCTGAGCGGCGGCGCGGCGGGGGCGTCGGCGTCGACAGCGCGGCGGCCCCGCGCTACGACGGGCGGGCGCCGGAGGTCCTCATCGCCGGCGCCGTGGGCTCGCCCACGCCGCGCCCTCCCGGGCGCACCCGGACACACGCCGGGCCGCGCGAATGCCGCGCACGACTTCCGCCGGGCCGCCGACGTGTGCGCCGCCCGGCC
This sequence comes from Alphaproteobacteria bacterium, assembly GCA_040373935.1. GTDB lineage: Bacteria > Myxococcota_A > UBA796 > UBA796 > UBA2385 > JBEIVK01. Next base: position 1,189 of record JBEIVK010000567.1, on the reverse strand, counting down.
AAGGACCCCTTGAGCTTCTCTCCGCTTGGACTCATCGAGCCGCTGCTTCGTGCAGTGGCTGCCTCCGGCTACACCACGCCGACCCCCATCCAGGACCGCGCGATCCCCATCGTCCTCACCGGGCGCGACCTCTGCGGCGTCGCCCAGACGGGCACCGGCAAGACGGCGGCGTTCGCGCTGCCGCTGCTCCAGCGCCTCGACGCCGCGCACGGCGCCGCGCTCCGGGCCCAGCCGCGGGCGCCCCGGCCCATCCGCGTGCTGGTGCTCGCTCCGACGCGCGAGCTCGCCGCCCAGATTCGCGAGACCTTCGTCTCCGTCGGCCAGCACCTCCCGTACCGCAGCGCCGTCATCTTTGGCGGCGTCAAGCCGGGCTCCCAGGTCGCCGCGCTGCAGGGCGGGGTGGACGTCCTCGTCGCCACGCCCGGCCGCCTGCTCGACTTGGCCGGGCAGGGCCATGTCCGCTTCGACGCCCTCGACGCGCTGGTGCTCGACGAGGCGGACCGCATGCTCGACATGGGCTTCCTTCCCGATGTCCGGCGGGTCCTCAAGCTTGTCCCGGTCCGGCGCCAGACGCTCCTCTTCTCCGCCACGATGCCGGCCGACATCCAGGCCCTCGCCCAGCAGGTCCTGAAGGATCCGGCCCGGGTCGAGGTCACGCCGGTCGCCTCGACGGCGGAGCGGGTCGTGCAGTCCGTGCACCACGTCGCCAAGGCGGACAAGCGCGGCTTGCTCTGCACCTTGGTGGCGGATCCCGCCGTGTCGCGGGCCATCGTGTTCACCCGGACGAAGCACGGCGCCAACCGCGTCGCCGAGCTGCTCACCCGCGCCGGCACGCCGGCCGAGCCCATTCACGGCAACAAGTCGCAGTCGGCGCGCGAGCGCGCCCTCGCCAACTTCCGCAGCGGGGCCACGCGGGTCCTCGTGGCCACGGACATCGCGGCCCGCGGCATCGACGTCCAGGGCGTCAGCCACGTCTTCAACTTCGAGCTGCCCGAGGAGCCCGAGACCTACGTGCACCGCATCGGGCGCACCGCCCGCGCGGGGGCCGAGGGCATCGCCATCTCCTTGTGCGAGCCCGAGGAGCGCCCGCTTTTGCGCGACATCGAGAGGCTGACGCGCCAGTCGGTGCCGGTCGCCGCCCCGGTGGCGATCGCCGCGCGCGCCGCCGCCGCCGCCGCCGCCCCCGTGG
>JBEIVK010000849.1:0-1884 GCA_040373935.1 Alphaproteobacteria bacterium | reverse complement strand
CCGCCGCTGCGCGGCGCCCTCTGGCCCCGGTGGTGCGGTGGCCCCGCCTCCGGGGCCGTGCTTCGCCGGTGGCCCACGGCCCGCGACGGCGCGGGCGACGGGGCGTGCGCCGGTTGCGGAGACGGTCGGTTCCAGCGGTCGCGGCGCCGCGTGTTAGTCGAAAAGGCTGGGGGGCGACCCGTGAACGAACGACAGCTGCCTCTCCTCCTGACGCTGCGCGCGCTCCTCCGTCTCCGCAGCGTGCGTGAGACGGCCCTTGAGCTCGGCGTGTCGGACGCGACCGTGAGCCGCCGCCTGGCCGAGCTGCGGGCGTGGCTGGGCGACCCCTTGTTGATCCGGGTCGGGAACGCCCTGCATCCCACCGAACGCGCGGTGCAGTTCGAGGCGGCGCTCGCGGAGCGGCTCAACGCACTGGCACAACTCCTCGCCTCCGGCCCCGCCATGGCGGTTCGCCCCGCCTTCACCGTCGCGTCCTCGGACGCATTCCATTGGTCGTCCTTCCCGAACCTCCTCGGGGAGGACCCGTCCTTGCGGCTTCGCCATGTGGCGACGGAGGCGTGCAGCCCGAACGTCGCGTCTGCGCTCATTCAGGGAGACGTCGACCTGTATCTCGGCCCTGCGCTCGGGCTCTCCGAGGGGCTGCAACGGCGCCGGATGTTCGAAGCGGACTTTGTCACCGTGTTGCGCGCGAACCACCCGGCCGCCCTGGTGCCCTTGGACGTGGCGGCGTTCTGCGCGCTGCGCCATGTGCTGGTCACGGGGCGGTCCCCGGCGCGCTCCATCGTGGACGAGGCGCTCGCCGAGCGCGGTCTGCGGCGCTCGGTCGCGCTCGAGACCCCGTCCTTCGCGGGGGCGCTGGCGATGGTTGCATCCACGGATTGCGTGGTGACGATGCCGCGCGCGCCCGCGAGCGCTGCTGCGCAGCGGCTTCCCCTGGTGCTGCTCCCCGTGCATCTTGATCTCCCGACCAGCGCGATCTACGTCTACTGGCACGAGCGGTCCCACGCCGACCCCGCGCACCAGTGCCTCCGCGAGAGGCTCGCGGAGGCCGTCGCGACCTGAGCAGGCCCGCCGCCGCGGGTGGGCCCCGCGGGGCTGGCGCGCCGCCCGTGGGGCGTCGCCGGGCAGGGGGCGGACACGGCGTCGACCGCGCCCCGAACCGCTGCCCGCCGCCGTGTCCGACGCCCCTTCGGGGGCGACCGGATGCCGGACGGGCTGGTTGGCTACTGCTTGGTCACCGTCGCGCCGTTCTCGAACGTGGTCGGACGCTTGTCCTCCGAGCACATGTCGTTGTCCGCGGGGCGGGCGCCGAAGGTCAGCTGCAGGCGGTCGGCGCTGAGCTTGGCGATGTCGTAGTCCGCGGGGCAGTCCGCGACCGGGTACGCGCCGAGGCCCGCGCATCCGCCGGTGATGTCAAGGGCGACGTCCACCGCGGCGTTGGTCACGCCACATGCGCCATTGACGACCCCCACAGCGGCCTCCGCGTGGGGGGTCACGGTCTTGGTGGTGAAGGAGAACGTACCGTCCCGTGCGCCGTCCTCGACGGCGGACGCACCTTCGAGGACGTAGGGGCCCGCGATGTTGACCGTGAGGAAGGGGGCGGTGCAGTCTGCGCTGCCGTGCGCGACATAGTCCAGGTCCCAGGTCGTCTCCGTCATGACGAACGTGAGCTGGTTGAAGCTGCCGTCCCCGGCGGGGCTGGGGAAGCACGGACCAATCCAGGTGCCCACGAGGTCAGACTCGCTGAAGTCGTACTCGGGGTCGGCGTCGGTGTCGGCGTCGGTGTCGGCGTCGGTGTCGGCGTCGGTGTCGGCGTCGGTGTCGGCGTCGGTGTCCGCGTCGGTATCGGCGTCGGCGTCGGCGTCGGCGGATGTGTCGGCGTCT
>JBEIVK010000548.1:0-3253 GCA_040373935.1 Alphaproteobacteria bacterium | reverse complement strand
CCCCACGGAGCGGCCCCGCCGCGACCCCGGCGGACACGGGGTGACCGGCCGGAACGGCCGGGCAGGCGCCCGAGGGCCGGCGGTTCAGGGACTGGGGACCCGGCCGACGACGGCGTCGGCCACGGAGCGCGCGCCGTCGTGCCCATCGCCGCCGCCGTCGCTGGGGAAGTTGACGACGCCGGTGACGGAGCAGCCGGCGATAAACAGCGTGCTGGAGCCGCCGCCGTCGAGGTTGAGGGCCTCGACCATGCCGCGGCCGACGAGCAGCTCGGCGAAGGCAGGCAGGGCGATGCCGCGCGCGGTGCTGGAGCGTCCGTCCACGACGACCCACCCGACCGTGCCGTCGGCGAAGCTGCCGAAGGCGGTGCGGGGGTGGCGGCCCCGGAAGAAGTCGCTGTCGCCGAGGGGGTCGACGTCGGCGACGCCGCCCTGGACGAGCGCGGGATAGGAGCCGATGCCGTGGGTGGCGGAGGTGTCGTCGGCCCCGGCGTCGAGCCAGCGGTAGGTGGGCGAGGCGCCCTCGTCCCAGAGGGCGACGCGCTGGCGGGAGCCGAGGTCCGGGGTGGCGCGGGTCTCGCCGTCGATGCGCAAGAAAGAGCGGGGGACGCAGCTGGAGGTGTAGAACGAGGCGTTGACGCCGACCCGGGCATCGGCGGCGGCGGCGAGCGCGGGCACGGGGGCGCAGCCGGCGTCGAAGGCGGGGCGCAGCGCGACGCGGGTGGGATCGATGCGGAGGAGGTCGATGCGGGTGGCGTCGGCGCCGGCCTGCTGGAAGTGGCTCCAGGTGAGGCCGGGATCGAGCGGGATGTCCTCCCAGGCGCCGTCCACCCAGCCCTCGACGCCGAGGGTGAAGTCGCCGGGGAAGTCCTCGCCGCTGCCCGTGGAGTAGGTGTCGACGGCGACCCAGTAGGTGCCGGCGGCGAGCGTGCGGACGATGCGGCGGTCGTCGCGCGCGAGGCAGCCGCGGGCGAGGGCGCCGTCGATGACGGGGCCCTGGAGGAGGTGGACGTCGAGGTCCACGCCGGGGCCGTCGGCGACCTCGACGCGGACCTCCCGCGCTTCGGCGAGGGTGAAGCGGTACCAGCGCTCGGGCCCGGCCTCGCCGGTGGCGGGGGCACAGTCGTAGGCGTCGACCGCGCCGGCGGGGGCTCCGGCGGTGGTCGCGGTGTCGGTGAACGGGAGGGCCGCGATGTCCTGGGGGGCCGCGAAGGTGGCGGGCGCGCGCAGGCCGGTGGGGGTGCGGCAGCCGTTGTAGGGCGCGGGCGGCGGCGGATCGACCGCGCCGGTGTCGGCCGCGGTGTCGGCGGTGTCGGGGGCCGGCGCGGTGTCGGGTGCGGGCGCGGTGTCGGAGGGTGGCGCCGTGTCCGCCGGAGCTGCGCGGCCCGGCGGGCCTTGGCGGGGCGACGGGGTGCCGCAGCCGGCGAGGACCAGGACCAGGAGGCGGCCGCCCGCGGCAGCGGCCCCGGCCGATGCGGCGGGGCGGAGGCTCACCAGGCGCCGCCGGGGCCGCCGTAGGCGCCGATGTCGGAGCGGGTGCCGTCGACGTCGAGCACGGAGGGCGAGCCTGCGTCGATGAGCGCGGAGCCCGGGGCGAGCGTGAGGTCCCACAGCGAGGCGCTGACCGCGCTGGAGTAGAAGGTGTAGCCGGGGGACACGGCGATGTTGCCGCTGGTGCCGGTGGGGCTGCTGAGCCCCGACACCGCCCCGGCGCCGTTCGCGAACAGATTGGAGTGGGTGATGGCGGACGTGGTGCAGCTGTTCGCCAGGATGCCATAGCCGAGGTTGTTCGCCGAGGTCACGTTGGTCATCGTCAACCGGCCGCCCAGCTGGCAGGCGACACCGTATTGGGCCGAAGCCCCCCAGCTCGGGTGCCCATTGCCGACGACGTCCACGTTGGAGAGCGTGAGGGAGGCGGCGGTCGCGCTGGAGCCGCCGACACTGACGCCGCCGGTGTTGCCCGCGAGGACCGAGTTGGAGAGCCGGAGCGTGGCGCCGCTCTGGACCCACACAACCCCGTGGAAGAAATCCGAGGTGTCGTTGTCGCGAATGTCCGCGGCGGAGATGTCCCAGGTGCCCGTGTTCACGAAGATGGCGCTGCCAAAGGGGGACCCGCAGCCGCGGATCTCGGCGCCCGTCCACACGCCGCGCGCACCGGGCTCACCAGTCAGGTACGCACACCCGCCAAAACCGCCGGAGAGGACGTTGTCCTCGAGCACGACGTCCTCCACCGTGAACGACCCCCCGTTGTAGGCGTAGAGATACAGACCGCCCCCGAAGCCCGCCGAGCTGCTGTGGGTGTTTCGCGCGGAGGTGATGCGGCGGAGCGTCGCGGTCCCGGGGGCGTTCACCACCATCGCGGCGTAGTTCTCTGTGATGTTGTCGGTCACTTCGATGTCTTCAGCGACCAGACTGATGTTGCTGTAGTGGAAGTTGATGCCCGCCGCAGACCCCGCCGTGTTGTACCGGGCCGACAGGTTGTAGGCCTCCACCACCTGCCCGCCGACGTGGGCCCCGCCGCCGCTGCCTCCGGGATGGGTCAACGTGTTGTTGATGAACGCGCACGACTCGAGCAGGAGGGTGCGCGCACCGGCGACATACAGCCCGCCGCCGGAGTACAGCGCGGTGTTGCCATCGAAGATGACATCGATGAACACCAGGTCCCCGCTGCCTGCGTAGGCACCTCCACCGTGGTACATCGCCGAGCCGCCGGACACCGTGAAGCCCTCAAACCACGTGTCTCCCAACAGGATGGCCACCGATGCGGTGCCCGTGCCGATGATCTCGGTCGCCGACGAGCCAGCCACACCCACGATGTCCAGATCTTTGTACCGCGTGTCGATGTCCTCCGGGTACGTCCCCGCGGACACCTCGATGCGGTCCCCGTCGCAAGAGGCATCGATGGCGTCCTGGATGGTGGAGTACTCGGCGGGGACGTACCGCACCGAGAGCCCGCACGGCGCGTCGTCGCCGTCGCAATCGGAGTCCACGCCGTCGGCCACGTCCGGGCTCACGCCGGGGTGGATGGTCGGGTCCGTGTCGTCGCAGTCCGTGTTGTCGGCCACGTACCCAGACGGCGCGGTGCAGGCGGTCACCGACACCGCGGCGTCGCCGTAGGTGTCGCCGTCGGCGTCCACGTAGAACGGGTAGCCCAAGCCCTCGTCCACCGCGCCGTCTCAGTCGTTGTCCCGGGTGTCGCACACCTCGGCGGCGCCCGGGCGGTCCGAGGCCCGCGTGTCGTCGCAGTCCGTGTTGT
>JBEIVK010000734.1:0-2357 GCA_040373935.1 Alphaproteobacteria bacterium | reverse complement strand
GGGGCGCGGCGGGGAGGGGGCTCGGTGCCGGACGGGCGGCGGCGGGGGAGGGCGCGGGCGTGGGGACGCCGGCCGCGCGGCGGATGGCGGGCAGGAGGCGGGAGCGGATGTCCGCCATCGGGTCGGTGGTGCGGGAGGGCTTGGCGATGACGGCGGCGGCGCCGCGCTTGAGGGCTTCCGACTCCTGGGCCGAGCCCGGCACGGCGCTCGCGCTGAAGACGATGACCGGCACTTGAGGGTACGACGCGCGGACGGCGGAGAGCAGGGCGAAGCCGTCCATTTCTGGCATGTCGAGATCTGCCACCAGGAGGTCTGGAGGCTGCACGGAGACGAGGCGCAGGGCCTCGCGGCCGTTGCGCGCATCGGGCAGGAAGGACATGTCGGGTTCGGCGGCGAGGGCGGTCCGCACGAGGTGGCGCGCTATCGCCGAGTCGTCGGCGAGGAGGATACGGGACATTGGGGGTGGCATGGCGCCTCCGTTGGGGCCCATCGGTTCCGGGCGGCGGTGCCTGAAGCGGAGATTGCGGAAGATGACGGACAACAGCAACCTGCATGGTCGGCTGCGTGCGGTCGCCGGTCAGCTTGGGCTCGCGGTCGATCGCCCAGTGTACGCCGAGGCGGGGCGGGACCCGCTGGAGCCCGTTCTCGGCGGCTCGGGCAGCGTGTCGGCGCGGGTGGGGGTCTTCGGGCGGGACCCGGGGCGCCACGAGATCCTGCGGGGAGAGCCGTTTGTCGGCGCGGGCGGGCTGCTGGTGCGGGACGGACTGCTGGCGGCCCGTCGCCCGGGGGCACCGCGGGACGACGCCGCGCGCCAGGCGATTGGGCGCGAGGTCTGTTGGGCCAACACGGTGCCGTACAAGCCGGTGGGCAACAAGGCGTGGTCCGTGCCGGTGAAGCGGGCGTTCGCGCCGCTCATCGCCGAGTGGCTGGGAGACGTCTGGCAGGGCACGGAGCTGCTGGTGCTCGGCGCAGACGCGCTGGCGTGGTTTGGCCTCGCGGATCCGTCCTTGGCGGGGGCGGTGGCGGACTTCCAGGCGCGGGAGGACCGCTACACCGCGAGCCTCTCGCTGTCCGTCCGCGGGCGCGCGATCCGGGTGCATCCGCTCCCGCACCCCTCTCCGCTGAACGTCCGGTGGTATCGGCGCTTCCCCGAGCTGCTGGCGGGGCGCCTGGCGGCGTTGGGCGTCGGGCCAGCGGGCTGGGGCTGAGCGGGCGGACTACTTGTGGGAGTCGAGCTTTTCGCCGGTCGTCTCGACCTTTTTGAGGTCTGCTTGGCCGGTCGCCGGGCGGGGCACGACGACCTCGCCGGAGGCCAGCTTGAAGCTGCCGAGGAGCCACGCCAGCAGCTCGCCCTCGACCTTGGCGTCCCGGTTGAGCATCTTCGTGCCGTGCCCGGCGTCCTTCAGCAGCATGACGTGGTGCTGGCCCGCGGCTTTTTGTTCGAGGACATTGGCGGTCCGCAGGGAGAACTGGTCTTCCTCCGAGACGACGATGAGCAGCGGGCGGTCCCCGTAGCCGGGCAGCGCGTCGACCGCCGTGACGCCCTTGTAGTTGAGGCCGGGGCTCAGGAGGACGAGGTTGACGATGCCGGGGTCTGCCGCGGCGACGCGCAAGCAGAGGTTGGCGCCGATGCTGGCGCCAATGCAGGAGATGTCCGTCACGCCCTTGGCGCGCAGCGCGTCGATGGCGGCGCGGACGTCGTTTTCGGAGGCCTTCCAGTCTGCCTCCGTGATCTCCGGCCCGGGGGCGGCGGTGCGGCCGTGGCCGCGGAGGTCCGGGGCAGCGGTGGAGAAGCCACTGCGAACCAGCTTTTCGGCGAAAAACTGCCAGTCGGAGGCGTCTCGGCCGACCATGTGAACGAGCACGGCGCCCTTGGTGGCCTTGGGCACCAGCTCGGCCACCACATGCACGGAGGTGCCGTCGGTGGCCCGGAGGGTGAGGTCTTGGGGGGCCGCGAGGGCGGCGCCCAGCAGGGCGAGGATCATGGAGGCTCCGGAGCGGCGGAGTGTAGCGTGCGAGCCGCGGGCGTGGGGCCCTCGCCGGGGGGACCCAGGAGCGCGTTGAGGGATTCCAGGAGGGCCGGCAGCGGGAGCGCGTAGGCGGCGGCGGCCTCCGCGAGCGTCTCGTCGAAGCGCACGGCGCAGCCTGCACAGCCGGGGAGGTGGTGGGCGGCCAGGACGGCCGCGGCGCCTGGGTGGCGGCGCAGCGCCATGTCCACCGTGAAGTCGGCGGAGAAGGGGCGGCCCCGGAGGTCGAGCGCGGCGGTGGTGGCGTCGAGGCGGCGGCTGAGGGGGGCCACGGCGGCGTGGGCACGGGCGAGGGCGGGCTCGGCGCGGAGGAGCGCGGCCTCGGCGGCC
>JBEIVK010000148.1:0-8120 GCA_040373935.1 Alphaproteobacteria bacterium | reverse complement strand
GCGGGGGCGGCGGCGCCGGCGCTTGGGCGTGGGCGAGCCCGGCCACGAACGCCCCGACCAGGGCCCACGCCCCGCCCGCGCCCCCGGTCTTCCGACGCTGCACCGTGCCTGCCATGGCCGCATCGTAGCCCGTCGCGGACGGCGGCGGCTTGCCCGGCGCCCCGCTCCCGTGCTAGCCCACGCGCACCGGCCGGTCCGGCGGAGGTCCGATGCGCGTGCTCCACGTGGCGTCCGAGGTGGCGCCCTGGGTGAAGACCGGTGGGCTGGGCGACGTCCTGGGCGCGCTGCCGGCGGCGCTGCACGCGGCCGGGGCCGAGCGGGTCGTCGTCGTGGTGCCGCTGTACCGCGAGGCCCGCGTCGCCCTGGCCCGAAAGGGCGTGGCCTTGGAGGACACCGGCTTCGTCGTCGCCGTCGACATCGGCGGCGATCGCGTGTGGGGGCGCTTCGTCGTCCCTGCGGGCAGCGATCCCCGCTGCACCGTCGCGTTCTTGGAGTGCGATCGCCTCTACGACCGCGAGGGCATCTACGACGGGTACTCCGGCGGCTTCTCGGACAACGCGGCGCGCTTCGGCTTCTTGTGCCGCGGCGCCCTCGATGGCGCGGAGCGGCTGCTCGGCGGCCCGCCCGACATCGTGCACGGGCACGACTGGCAGGGCGCGCTCGCGTGCGTCTACCTGAAAACCATCTTCCGGCGCACCTTCCCGCGGGCGCGCGCCGTCTTCACCATTCACAACCTCGCCTATCAGGGCGTCTTCGACGCGGGTTGGCTCGGGCCGCTGGGCCTGGAGCCAGCGCTCTTTCACTTCGACCGAATGGAGCTTCACGGCCATCTGTCCTTGCTCAAGGGCGGCGTCGCCACCGCCGACGTGACGACGACGGTGAGCCCGCGCTACGCCCGCGAGGTGCAAACCCCCGACTTCGGGCACGGGCTGGACCGCTTCCTGCAGAACTACGGCGTGGTCGGCATCCTCAACGGGATCGACCCGGCGGAGTGGTCGCCCGAGAGCGACCCGCACCTGCCGGCCCGCTTCTCGGCGGCGTCCCTGGGTGGCAAGGCGCTCTGCCGCGCCGAGCTGCTGCGCGCCGCCGGCTTGGAGGCGGGCACCGGCGAGCCCGTGCTCTCGGTGGTGTCTCGCTTCACCGGCCAGAAAGGGCTGGATCTCGTCGCTGATCTCGTGCCCGAGCTGCCAAAGATCGGCGCCCGCCTCCTCGTGCTGGGCACCGGCGAGCCCGGCCTCGAGTCGCGGTTTCGCCAGCTTGAGGTGGCCTACAAGCGCCACCTCACGGTGCGCATCGGCTTCGACGTTCCCCTCGCCCACAAGATCATCGCCGGCTCGGACGCCTTCCTCATGCCGTCGCGCTTCGAGCCCTGCGGGCTCAACCAGATGTACGCGATGGCCTATGGCACCGTGCCCATCGTGCATGCGGTCGGCGGCCTGCGAGACACCGTGGAAGACCCGGGGGACGAAGGCCTCTCGCTCGGCCAGGGCACCGGCTTCCGCTTCGACCACGCGACCCTCGACGGCCTGCGCTGGGCCGTGCAGCGGGCGGTCGGCCTGTACCGCTGGCATCCCGAGGGCTGGGGGCGCGTGATGCGCGCCGGCATGGCCCGTGACTTCTCGTGGACGCGCTCCGCGGCCCGCACGCTCGACCTCTACCGGCGCCTCCTCACGGTCTGACGCCGCGCCCCTGCCTTTCGCGCGGGGCCCGCCCGCGCCCCCTTCCGCTGCGGCCCGCTTTGTGCCACAAGGACCCGATGCCCGGCCCGATCGTCCTGCTCGGCCCTCAACGCCCCACCCCGACGCTCGGGGAGGCTCTCGACGCGCTCGACGTGCGCGGCCCGCTCGTCGTCATCAACGCCGGCGAGCGCCACGATGAAGGCGAGACGGAGGCCATCGCCGCCGCCGCCCGCCGCGACGTCACCCTGCTGCCGCTGTACCGCTGGTTTGAGGAGCTTCAGCCCCAAGAGCCGGACCTCTTCGCCGCATACGCCGAGCGCCAGGAGCGCATCCAGCGCTACAAGGAGCTGGTCCGGGTGCGGCTGCGCTTCGCGCTCGATGCCGCTCGCACCCTGTGGGCGCGGCTCCCAGAGGACCCCGAGTTCGGCCGCGTGGAGCTGGATCGCGCCATCGACGTCGTTCGCAAGGTGGACGCCGGCGCGGTCGAGACCTTGGACGACCTGCGGGAGAAGTACCCCCTCGTCGTCAACCGCCGCGAGCGCTCGCGGGTGGCCGACGCCTGCGCCCGCGCGCGGGAGGTGCTGCTCGGCGCCGGCGCCATCGCCGTGGCGGGCGGGCACGTCGGCGTCCTGCGGAACCGGCTGTATTTCTTCGGCCTGGACCACTGGCTCAAGGAGGCCCTCGCGGCCGGCATCCCGCTGCTGGGCTGGGGCGCTGGCGCCATGTGCCTCACGCAGCGCATCGTGCTGTTCTACGACGACCCGCCGGAGGGCCCCTCCGAAGCAGAGGTGCTCGACACGGGACTCGGCCTCGTGCCGCGGGTCGTGCTCTTCCCGCACGCCCGCCGTCGCCTCCGCTTGGACCACCCGGACCGCGTGGCCGCCCTCGCCGCGCGCTTCGCGCCCCAGGCCTGCCTGGCGATGGAGTCGGGGGCGTGGCTGGAGCGCCGCCGCGGCCGCTGGGTCAACCGCGGGCCGGCCGACACGGCCTTCGTCCTGCAAGCCGACGGGCAGGTCCTGCCCCTGGAGACCGCCCGATGAAGCGCGCGCTGGATCTCGTGCGCCGCTGCGAAGCGCACCCCTCTCGGGCCCGGGCCGAGGCCGAGGCCTTCGGCGGCCAAGCCGGCCCTTTCCCGCTGATGGAGGGGGACACCGCCTGCTTCTTCTTCCTGGACCGCACCCTGCTCCCCGAGAGCGTGGCGCTCGTCCACTGGGTCTTCGGGTTGGAGAGCCGCCAGCCCTTTCGGCGCGTCCCGGGCACCGATGCCTGGATCCTCTCCATCGAGCTGCCCCACGGCGCGCGGATCGAGTACAAGCTGGAGCTCACCTTCCGCGACGGCTCACGGACATGGGTGGCGGATCCGCGCAACCCGCACCGGGCCTTCGACCCGTTCGGCTCCAACTCGGTCTGCCGCATGACGGGCTACCAGGACCCGCCCTGGGTGCTGCCAGAGCCGGGGGCCCGCGAAGGCGCGCTGGAGAACTTCACGATCGCCTCCGCAGCATTCGGCGACAACCGCACGGTGACCGTCTACACCCCCGCAGAATACAAGCGGCACAAAAAATATCCCCTGCTCGTCTGCCACGACGGGGACGACTACCTCAAATACTCCGCGCTCAAGACGGTCCTGGACAACCTCATCCACCGCAAGGAGGTTCGGCCGCTCGTCGTCGCCATGACGAGCGGGCACCGTCGCAACGAGGAGTACGCGGCCAACCCCACGCAGGCCCGCTTCGTCGCCGAGGAGCTGCTGCCGGCGGTGACGGCCCGCTACGGCGTCTCGGACAAGTTGGACGACCGCGGCATCATGGGGGCGTCCTTCGGTGGCGTCACCAGCCTGTTCACCGCCTGGTCCTACCCCGGCATCTTCGGGCGCCTGCTGCTGCAGTCCGGCAGCTTTGCGTTCACCGACATCGGGCGCCACGACCGGGGGCCGCTCTGGGACCCGGTGGTCGCCTTCGTCAACCAGCTCCGGGCCGAGCCGAGCCGTCTCGTCTCCCGCCGCATCTACATGTCCTGCGGCCAGTTTGAGAGCTTGATCTACTACAACCGCAGCCTCGCCCCGCTCCTGCGCGCGGCCGGCCACGACCTCCGCTTCGTCGAGAGCCGTGACGGTCACAACTGGATCGGCTGGCGCGACCGCCTGCGCGAAGGCCTCACGACTCTCTTCCCCGGCCATCTCTGGATGGTCTACGACTGATTTCCCTCGCCTGGAGCCGCCCGATGTCCACCGAATCCGTCCGTCAGATCGGCCTCTCCCTTGGAGCTGACATCTGCTGGCCCGCCTCCTACGAGGAGATCGTCCAGAAGCTGGACCTTCGCCTGGATGTGGGCGGCGAGCGGGTGCGGTTCCACGTGGAGCGCGTCACCGTCGAGCCGTATGACTTGGCCTACAAGCCCAAGTACGATCTCGTGATCGATCGGCTGACCCACTGGTACATGATCTCCCGCGAGTGGATCAAAAAGATCGCGCTCATGGATGGCGTGTACGTCCTCAACAACCCCTGGTCCATCCAGGCCAACGAGAAGCACACCACCTACTGCGCCATGATGCGGCTCGGCTTCCCCATCCCGGAGACCTGGATGGTCCCGGCCAAGGAGTACGACTGGAAGTCCTGGGACACGGAGACGGTGGTCAAGAAGTACAACCGCCTTTTTGACCTCGGGAAGGTCGGCGCCAAGGTGGGCTATCCGGCCTTCCTCAAGCCCTACGACGGCGGTGGCTGGGTGGGCGTCACCCGCGTCACCGACGCCGCGAGCCTGCACGGGGCCTACGACAAGTCCGGCCAGCGCATCCAGCACCTCCAGGCGGGAGTGAAGGACTGGGACCTCTTCATCCGCGGTGTCGGCCTCGGCCCCCAGGTCTGGATCGCCAAGTACGACCCGGACCAGCCGCTGCATGGCCGCTACGTCGCGGCGACGGACTTCCTCAGCGACGCCGAGCGCACCCGGGCCGAGAAGATCACCCGGGTCATCAACGCGTTCTTCGCGTGGGACTTCAACTCCTGCGAGATGTTGCGAGCGGGCGGCACGTTCCACCCGATCGACTTCGCCAACGCCTGCCCGGACAGCCAGGTCACCAGCCTGCACTTCTATTTCCCGGACCACGTGAAGAACATCCTCCGCTGGACGTTGTTCTGCGCGGCGACCAAGCGGCGCGTCAAGCTCAACCCGGACTGGGCGCCCTACCTCGCCATCGCCGACATGGACCTCTCCTTCGACGAAAAGCTCGACCGCTACGACGCCATCGCCCGGGCATGGTTCGACGCAGATCGCTTCGAGGAGTTCTGCGGCACCCACCTCGCCACGCTCGACGAGGTCGCGCACGACTTCTTCGGCACGGCGCGCTTCCGCGACATCGTGCGCGAGAAGGTCTCCGCCCTGTACCCGAAGCACGAGATCGAGCCGTTCACGGACCACTTCTTCGGCAAGGTCCAGGACTGGCGCCGCCACGACGCCGCCCGCCGCGCCGCTCGCTGATCCCGCTCCGTTTCTCTCCCCTCCTGAGGCCACCCATGCACGTCATCTTTCTCGCGCCCCACTTCCCGGCCGGCCAGCGGCGCTTCGTGCGCGGCCTCAAGAACGTCGGCGCCCGCGTCACGGGCATCGGCGACATGCGCCCCGAGGGGCTCGATTCCGAGCTGCGCGGGCTGCTCGACGGCTACGAGTACGTCCCGCACATCGGCGATGAGGACGCCCTGACGGCCGCCGTCCAGCGCATCCAGGCGCGCGGCCCTTGGGTCCACTACTTCGAGGCCACCATCGAGTCGCACATGTACGCGGCGGCGCGGGTGCGCGAGCGCACGGGCATCCCGGGGTTGTCCTACGACACGGTGGACCTCTGCCGCGACAAGTTCCGCATGAAGCAGCATCTCCGCGCGCGCGGCATCCCCTGCGCCCGGAACGCCGAGGTGTTCACCGCGCAGGATGCGCTCGCCTTCGTCCAGGAGGTGGGGTTCCCGTGTGTGCTCAAGCCGCGGGACGGCGCCGGCGCGCACAGCACCTACAAGCTGGAGAACCCGGCGGATCTCGCGCGGGCCATCGCCGAGACGGGCATGGACCGCGCGCGGCGCCACTTCACGATGGAAGAGTGGATCAGCGGCCACGAGGGCTTCTTCGACACCCTCACCATCAACGGCGAGGTCGCCTTCGAGTTCGTCACCCACTACTTCCCGAATGTGCTGCCGGCGATGCGCAACCCCGGCATCCACCCGATGGTCATCACGACCAACCGCATCGCGGCGCCGGGCTACCGCGAGCTGCGCGACTTCGGCCGCCGGGTCGTGAAGGCGCTCGGCATCGGGACGGCCGCCACCCACATGGAGTGGTTCTTTGGCGACAAGGGCCTCCAGTTCAGCGAGATCGGCGCGCGGCCTCCCGGCGTCAACTTCTGGGAGGTGTACTGCGCCGCCAACGACGTGGACCTCTACACCGAGTGGGCGCGGGCGCTGTGCTGGGGCGCCGTCGAGCAGCGGCCGAGCTACAACATGGCCGGCGGCCTGTTGGCGATCCGCCCGACGGCCCAGGGCACGGTGCGCGGGGTGACGGGCTGGGAGGACGTGCAGCGGCGCTTCGGCCCGGCGATCATCAAGGCCCATCTGCCGGGGCCTGGGGCCCGCACGCAGCCGATCGAGGCGGGCTACCTGGCGAACGGCTGGGTCATGGTCCGTCACCCGGACTATGACGCCTGCCGCGCGATGATGGAGGAGATCGGCCGGATGGTCACCATCCACGCCGGCTGAGCGGGTGGCTGGGCGGCGAACGCGGGGCCGGGCTCTTCCGGGTGGCCGGCCGCGCGGCTATGGTGGGCGAATCACGAGGCCCCCCATGCGCCGCACTCTCCCGCTTCTCGTTTCGCTCCTCGCCGTCTCTTGTGTCAACACCGGCACGGCAAAGGACGACGAGGGCGACGGTTCCGGCGGCACCGACAGCCAGAGTCGGGACACCGCTTGGACGGGCGGGGAGTCCGACGCCGACACGGACGCCGACACGGACGCCGACACGGACGCCGACACGGACGGCGACACGGACGCCGACACGGACGCCGACACGGACGCCGACCCCTTCACCTGGACGGACCTCGGCGAGGCCCTCACGGTGGACGACGCGGCGGCTCCCGTCACCACCTTCACCACACTCGTGGTGGGGGACGCCACGGTGACCGATGGCGTCCTTACGGGCACCCTCGAGTACGACTCCGCGCGCGACGGCGTGCCGGTCTGTGACACCACCCTCGCGCTCTCCGGCTCCACCTACACCGGCGATTGCGACGGCTGCGACTGGTCCTTTGCGGTGGAGGCCACCATCACCGCGGACGCCTCGTCGTCCGACTGCTACCGGGACTCCGCGCTCAGCCTCGAAGGCGAGTCCTACTGGACCAACCTTCAGATCGCGTTCTGGGAAGAGTATCGCTACACCTGGGGCGGGTACTACGGGTACTACGGTTCGACAGAATACGATCTCTTCCGCGTGGGCTACGGCATCAAGACCGAGCCCTACACCTACTACGGCCCCTACGGCTACTACTATCGTCCCGGCTGGTACGCCCCGGGCCCGTATTGGACCACCCACAGCGACCGGGACACCGTCCCTTACGGTCGCTTCTTCACCCGCACCGGCGACGTGATGCACTGGGAGTTCGGGGAGAGCTTGTCCTACACGGACTACAATTTCTACCGCAACTTCTGCGGCTACTACGGGGGAGGCTACAGCTACGCCTCGGGCGACTACACCCGCAGCGCGCCGTCCAGCGGGTCGCTGCCGTGCACCCCCGGCTCGTCCTACTACTATTACAGCCGTGCGGCCTCCACGGTGGATGTGTGGAGCTTCTACGCCGCGGCTGGTGATGTGGTCGCCGTGTCGGTGGACACGGTCGACGCCGCCACCGCCTTCGACCCGACGCTGTGGATCAACGGCCCGGACACCTGCACGTCGGTCACGGCCCGAGACAACTTCACCTGCACCGAAGAGCCCTGGGGCGGCGGCTGGACGAGCTGCCCGTCCGCCATCTTCTACGCTTCGGACTCCGGCACGCACCAGGCGGTGGTGAGCGCGTCGAGCTGTGTCAGCACCGCGGCGGACTACACCATCGACGTCCTGCGCCGGGACTGATCCGGGCAAGGCCGCGAAACGGCGGCCGCTGGCCAGTGCTCCCGGGGGCGGCTACGCTCCCGGAGAGGTGCTGTATGGTTCGCGCGATCTGGTGGAGCACGGTGCTGGGGGCCTGCACGGCCGGCGGCAAGATCACGGGCGGCGGCGATGGCGGGGACGACGGCGCCATCGATTCCTCGCGGGACACCGCCTGGTCCGAGTCCGACGCCGACACCGACAGCGACACGGACGCCGACACGGACGCCGACACCGACGCCGACACCGATGCCGACACGGACGCCGACACGGACGCCGACACCGACGCCGACACCGACGCCGACACCGACGCCG